>JAPKCE010000092.1 GCA_028823075.1 Myxococcota bacterium | reverse complement strand
CGAACCTCGAATGCTGGCTCTCCATGTGGCGGCGCGCGCCCAGGGCACGGCCGACCAGGCTCGGGAACAACGGCGCATCGATGGAGCGATCGACGTCGAGGTCGAGGCGGGGTTGCGTTTACTCTCAGCTTTGCGTCAGCGCGACGCCACCATGGAGCTTAGCGCCGGAACCCTGGAAAACATTTTGCAAGAGGCGCTTAAACGGGTGCTCGGCCGTCCGGCTTTGAGCGATGGGGCAGGTGAATTGCTCGCCCAACTCGTCGCCGACCTGCGCGGTCGAGATTTGGCGAATCTAGCCTATCCTGAGGCGGAAGAACCCGCCGAACAGCCCTGGTTTACCGCCGAGCAGGCCGATAGCTGGCGCTTAGCTTTCAACGACTTAAGCCTCCCATTGGGCAATGAGTTTAGCGCTTCGAGTCTGAAAGCGTCTGCCGCTAGTTTTGCGACAGGCTTGCCGCGACTCGCCGATGTGGTGCGCACAGCGCGCCCGGTTCGCTTACGCGGCGCCGTTCACGAACTCACCGGGCTGGTGTTGCAAGCGTCGGTCACCGGCGTGCGAATCGGCGAGGTCTGTGAAGTGAGTGATCCGGATTCCGGCCGCGTCATCAGCTGTGAGGTTGTCGGTTTTCGCGGTAATTTGGTCATGCTCATGCCGCTAGGCGAGGCCAGCGGAATCGGCCCTGATTCCGAAGTGGTACCGACCGGAAGACCTTTGGAAGTGCGCGCCGGATGGCAACTTCTCGGTCGCGTTCTCGACGGTTTAGGGCGCCCGATGGATGGCGGCCCGGCCTTGGAAACCGTCGAGGGTTTAGAGCCTTGGTCCATCGACCGCTCGGCCCCAGACCCGCTGACGCGAGCCCGCGTCACCAAACCGATGTCCATGGGCATCCGCGCCATTGATGGCCTGCTCACCGTCGGCGAAGGCCAGCGCATCGGTGTGTTCTCCGGCTCTGGCGTCGGCAAATCGACGCTGATGGGACAAATTGCTCGCAACACCGATGCCGAAGTGGTCATCGTCTGCCTCATCGGCGAACGAGGCCGAGAGGTCCGCGACTTCATCGAAGAGAGCCTGGGTGAGGAGGGGATGAAGAAATCCGTGGTGGTCTGCGCCACTTCCGACCAACCCTCTTTGGTGCGCTTAAAGTCAGCTTTCGTCGCAACCGCTATCGCCGAATGGTTTCGTGATCAGGGGGTTAAGGTGTTGTTCATGATGGACAGCGCAACCCGCTTTGCACGCGCGCAACGCGAAATCGGCTTGGCCTTGGGTGAGCCGCCAGCGCGCCAGGGTTATCCTCCTTCTGTTTTTGCCCAGATCCCACGCTTGATGGAGCGCACTGGCAATTCGGCGCGAGGCTCGATCACAGCATTGTATACCGTCCTGGTTCAAGCCGGCGATATGGAAGAACCGATTGCCGATGAGGTGCGCGGTATTTTGGACGGTCATATCATTCTCAATCGCGACCTTGGGGCGCGCAACCATTGGCCAGCGATCGATGTGTTACCGAGTCTGAGTCGCGTGATGAACGGTATTGTCGATGCTCCACATCGCAGCGCAGCAGCTGCTCTGCGAGAAGTGCTAGCTGCCTATGAAAAGCAGCGCGACCTCATTCTGCTTGGGGCCTACGACTACGGCTCCGACGAGGCAACGGATTACGCTATCGATCGCATTGAAGAGGTCGAGACTTATTTGCGCCAGAGCACCGACGAGACGCAAAACCTTGAGGCCAGTCGCGAGGAGTTATTACAGCTCTTCGCCGATCGTTTGTAAAATGGCTGAGAGCTACCGGCTAACCGCGCTGCTCAAATTACGTTTGCGTGCTCGGCAGGATGCCGAGAGCGAACTGGCGCGCGCTCAAACTGCCCAAACAAAAGCCCAAAAACAGCTCGAGGCGGCAGAGCGTTTCGAGCAGGGCTGCGCTGCCAAACTCGATGCAGCTAAGGGCGAGCTTTATGGCGGTGAGGGCTTGACCATCGCCATCATTCAGAGTCGCGAGCAGTTCGTAAAACGCCTCACCGCCGAACGAGAAAGCGCCGCACAGAGCGTTTTAGATGCGCAGCGCAACCTTGAACAGGCCCAGGAGGTTTTGCGCCAAGCGAACGAGGGCTTAGTGAGCGCCAAAACTGAAGAAGAGGCGCTACTCAAACACAAAGAAAAATGGCTTGAAGAGCGTAAGATCGTGCGCCGTAGGCGTGAAGAAGACGAGGCGGATGACATCGCCCAAAGCCTTTGGTTGCGGAAAAAGTGAGAACGACTTTGTTGCTTTTGCTCGTCGGTTGTCGTTGCGGCCCCGACCTGTTGACGCCGATCGCCCAAGACCCTGAGGCGGGAACCGTGGTCGAGTTGCCGGAACTGGCCAAACCCCCCATCCCCGATCTCAACGCTTTACAGCGCGACGAAGCCAGCGTTGAACGCAACATGATCGATTTGAAAAGCTTGGGCTTGGGCTATTTAGTCGACGCTGGGCAGGCGCCCTAGAGTCGCTCGTTCACGCCCTGCTAAATCGCGTTTACAAACCACGTCGACAAAGCCGTGAGCGCCCATCAACTCGGCGACCGCCGGGGCTTGATCGCATCCATGTTCGAGCAACAACCAGCCTCGCTCTTTGAGCCTAGGCGGGGCTTCCTTGACCACTCGGCGCATGAGGTCAAGCCCGTCTGCACCGGAGAAAAGCGCGATGGCAGGATCGTGTAAAAGCACCTCCGGGTCCAAGCTCTCGCGCTCAAACTCGGCAATATAGGGCGGATTGCTGATGATCAGATCAAAACAGCCTTCGGCGCCCGCAAAAAGGTCGCCGCAGAGCAGTTCAATTCGTTCTTCAACGTCGCAACGCTTCAGATTACGAGCGGCAACCTCGAGGGCTTCGGCGCTGCAGTCTGTAGCGACCAAGTGCCAGGTTGGTTTCTCAGCGGCCAAGCTTACCGCCAAACAAGCGCTGCCGGTGCAAAGGTCGATGACGTTTGCATCGTCGCCAAGCTCCAAGGCCAAGGCGGTTTCAATCAGAATCTCGCTGTCGGAGCGCGGCGATAAAACCGCCTGCGTCACTTCGAAGTCATGATTCCAAAAGCCCTTGAGCCCGACAATCTTCGACACCGGCTCACGCTTGCCACGTCGTTGTAAAAGCGGTCTAAAAACCGCTAACTCGTCCTCGCTGAGGGGACGCTCGGTCTGCAAATAGAGCTGAAGCCGGGGCAGGCCCAGGGCATGTGCCAGTAAAAAGCCAGCGTCGACTTTGGGTGAATCAACGTTGCGTTGAGCCAGCCAATCTTCGCTGATTTGCAAAATCGATCCGATGGTGTGGCTCACGGCTCAAGCACTTTTCCGGGGTTGAACAGATTCTTCGGGTCCATGGCGCTTTTTAATGCCCTCTCGGTGTTCATGCGCGCGGCTCCAAGTTCCCAGGGAAGTGCGTGGCGTTTGGCTAAGCCGACACCGTGCTCCCCGGTGATCGTGCCGCCTAGGCCGATAGCGATGCGAAACACTTCGTCTTGCAAGGCTTCGACTTCGGGCCTTTGATGCTGCTCATCATAGAGGATGTTAACGTGTAGGTTTCCGTCGCCCGCGTGGCCGTAAGTCGCCACTTCAAAAGGCGTCTGCACCGCAGCCGCGCGCAATTGGCTCAAGGCTTCGCTGAGCAGGCCCCGGGGAACGGCGATATCCTCGCTCACCTTGAAGGCGCGGCGCGCCCTGAAGGCTTCCGAGAGTAGACGCCTCGGCGCCCAAATCCGCTCGCGTTCAGCACTATTTTGAGCCAGCAACACCTCGACTTTAGCGCTTTGTTCACAGGCCCTTGCAAGGGTCACCAGGTCGTCCATGGCTTGTTCTTCGCTACCATCGGTTTCGAGGATGAGTGCTGCTTTGCAAGAAGCGGGGAGGGCGTGGCTTGAACTCTGTTTGATGGTTTCGCAGCTGAGTTCGTCGAGCAGTTCGGCCGTGCGCGGCAGGACACCACAGGCGAATAAGTTGCCGACCGCCGCAACCGCCGACGTGCTGCTATCGAAGGTGATGAGCGCGGTTTGTATGCAGCGCGGCCGCGGGATCAGCCTCATTGTGACTTCGGTGATGAGCCCAAAGCAGCCTTCGGAGCCAAGCATAAGCCCGCTAAGGTTGCTTCCGGCGACGCATTTAATACTGCGCGAACCCGCCTTGATGAGCGCACCATCGGCGCCGATATAAGTGAGCCCGAGTAGGTAATGTCCTGTAAGTCCGTATTTCAACGCTCGTGGCCCGCCGGCGTTGGTCGCCACGTTGCCGCCGATGCTGCTAATCGTCAGGCTGTTTGGGTCGGGGGGGTAGAACAACCCGACCTCAGCAGCGCATCGATCGAGTTCAGCGGCGATTAACCCTGAGGGTGCTCGGAGCGTTAAGTCCTGGGCGCTTAGTTGTGGCGCTGCGTTCATACGCTCGCTGCAGATGACGATTGAGCCCTCGCTAGGTACGCAGCCTCCAGCTTTTCCGGTGCCCGCGCCGCGCAGGGTCATCGGCTGGCCGACGCGGTATAGATAGCTGATAAGCTGAGCCGCCTGCTCGCTATTTTTAGGGCGTGCGACCGCCAGTGGGGGGCAGGCCAATTCAGCGCTGTAATCACCACCGTAAGCAGCGCATCGCTCGCTGTCGTCGATAAAACCTTGAGGCCCAAGGAGGCGGTGTAAGTCAGCCGCTAAGCTGGCGTTCACGGTGCGCCGTCGTGAAAAACCCGGGCTACGACGTCGATTAAAAGGATGCCCTTTTCAAGGCGGGGCTGGCCGATGGAGAGGGGTAGGAGTTGCCCCGATCCGCGCGCCTCTTTGACGATGCGTTCCAAGGCGTCGCTCACGCAACGCCTCGTATGCATTGGTGTGATGGCGATGCTGCCCACCATCATACGACCGGTGGCCATGACCGCTTGTCCACCCGGATCCGGCACGGCGAATTTAATCTCGGATTGTTGCAGCCCCAAAAATTCGCTGCGGATAATCGTATGTGGCGGAAGAGGCGTAGGAGTTAAGGGTTGCAACATCAGTCGGGACTCGCCCGTGAGCGCAAAACGGTAGCCGGCCATAGCTTGGCCAAGCGCTTTTCTCGCCCGGGCATCAGCGGGTTTCATCGGTCGAGTTTTTTCGGGCTTTTTGGCCCAGCCCAGCGCACGCAGGGTGATTTGGCCTTTGATTTCGGCTTTGAGTTGCTCGCCGGTATCGGTCGGCTTAGCGGCGCTGCCAACCGGTATAGGCGTCACACCCGAGCCTGCATCAGCGGTTTCAGCGGGGGGATCTTTGCTGCAAGAAGAGCAGCCGCTGCAGGCAGCGATGCTGAGACAGAACAGCGCGGCGATTAGAAGGCGCATAAGGCAGCTCTCTACTTGTCGTCAGGGCCGACCGGAGCCGGTGCGGGTTCCGGGGTCGGCGCAACCGGTGCCACAACCGGTGCCGCAACTGGTGCCGCAACTGGGGCAGGCGCTGCGGGAATCGGCAGGGCGACGGGTGCCATTTTCAGCTTGCCGGTTAAGCCACCGGTTTTAGCCCTGCGAAAGGTCGGCACCTTGCCGCCTCTAAGACGACCTTTTTTCGGCTTGGCTTTACCGGTCGGGAGTTTCCACCAAATCGACAATTGCGGTAAGAAATCGGCGCTTGGGCTGTTTTCTGGCGCATCGAAACCCAGGGGCAGCCACAAGGGGTTGTAGAGAATTGCCAAGCCGATGCGCGTCGATTTACCGACGCCTCTAAGGTACTCCATTTTCCCGGTGAAGGTGGTGTAAGGGCCTAATTCAGCGCCGTTTTCCAAGATGGTGCCACCCACCGGGATGGTGACATGAACGTTAAGCGCCACAGCGCTGCGGTCGTCGATAACAGATAGATAATCGATGTCGACCCAAGGTTGGTTGACACCGAAACGCAGGATATCTTGCGCTTGGCTCGTGGACATATTGCTCACGCCCTTCATCGAGCGACGGTAGCCTGGGGTCAGTGAGAGGAAGCTGCCACGTTCCATTTTTACGGTCATCGGCAAGGAGATTCCGAGTAACGTATAGTCATCGTTGTTGCCGTTGAGATCAGGGTTGTAGATCAGCTCCGGCGCCAGAGACATAATGAAGCTCGGCGAGTTCACCATGCGCATTTTAAGACGCAGGTTGGTCACCAACAAAAGGTTGAGCATGAGAGAGCTCTCGACGGTCATCTTGTCGGTGAGACCAAAGGCAAAGTTACGCCGGGTCATCTGCGGCGACGGATAGCCAATGACCAAGGGGAAGAGCAGGTCGTCTTTTTTGAGCGTTCCCGCCGAGTTGTAAACAAAAGGCCGATCGTAATCGAAAACCGGTTCGCTACTGGTTGCGCCGAGTAGAAGAGCCGCGATTAATGTGATTCCCATAAGTTCCTCCGTGGCGGTAAACTAACAGCGCTGTGGCTCGTGCGAAACCCCTCAAATTGAAATCATCAAAGAGGGGAAAAAGCACAAAACCTCGAATCCATGTCGAGGTTTTGTGAGCCACAGAAGTTGGCGGTTTCGACGAAGCTTAGCGCTTCGAGAACTGGAACTTCTTACGGGCGCCAGGCTGACCGTACTTCTTACGCTCGACCATACGGGCGTCGCGGGTAAGGTGACCTGCTTTTTTAAGCGTTGGGCGATAGGTATCGCGATCTGCGTTATTCAAGCAGCGGGCGATGCCGTGACGCATGGCGCCGGCTTGTCCGCTTTTGCCGCCACCATCGCAGCGTGCGACAATGTCAAACTGCTCAAGCGTCTCAGTCACCTCGAAAGGTTGGTTGAGAATCAGGATATGCACGGCGCGACCGAAGTACTTGTCGGCGGGCATACCGTTGACCGTAACCTTGCCGGAGCCGGGGGTCATGGTGACGCGGGCGGTGGCCGTCTTGCGGCGACCAGTAGCGTAAACAGAAGTCATCTTAAATCTCCAGCGACTGCGGAGCTTGACCCTCGTGGGTATGCTCTGCGCCGACGTACACGTGCAGTTTCTTAAGCATGGCGCGACCCAAACGATTCTTGGGAAGCATGCCTTTGACCGCGTTGGTAATTAGGAAGGCGGGGTCGGTGGCGCGTTTCTCTTCGACGGTGCGGTGTTTGATGCCGCCCACCCAGTTGGTGTGCCAGTAGTAAAGTTTGTTCTCTTCTTTACGTCCGGTCACTGCAACCTTCTCAGCGTTGATGACGATGACATGGTCGCCGCAGTCAACATGGGGAGT
>JAPKCE010000091.1 GCA_028823075.1 Myxococcota bacterium | reverse complement strand
TCGGTGGTCGCCGGGAGCGACGGCATCGAGACCAACGGCAACGCTGTTTCCATTACGGCTCAACTGCGTTTGCCCCTGGGAACCCCCGGTTTGCGCTTGGGGCTAGGCGTCAGTGGCGGTTCCTTGCCGAACCACACCGTGCCGAACTCCCAAACTGACGCTGATGAGGCCTGGGTGCAGCTCAGTCACCCCGATGCTGCTACCGATGAGTCCGGTGAAGAGTTTTGGTATCAATACGAGTACATTCGCTTTGTGCAGATTGATGCCCGCTTAGATGTTCAATTCGGCACGGCGCCGGTCGGTGCCTTCGTTGGCGGTGGCGTCGGTCTCAATTTGAGCCATGGCACGGTGCATAATCTTCAATTTGATGTCGATGAGCAGGATAACTCCATTGCCGGTACCGGTGCGCCTCGGCGCGACCCTTCCGACACTTTTACCTGGCCGGCGCTGCAGAGCGCCTTTGGCGCCGGGCTATGGTTCCAGGCGCCCAAACTGCCTATCACTTTGACCTTGGGTTATAAGCGTTACACCGGCCACCTAAGCGGCCTAAAAACGATGGCCCGTCCGGTTAATGGGCAGAACGTCGATCGCACTTTTGATACGACTTTGGCGCGCGAGATTCTCGGCGTTGATCTGACTTACCGGTTCTAATGAAAAGCTGTGTAGCGGTTGCCTTTCTGCTTCTCGCTGCTTGTGAGTCCGATCCCGTGACTCAGCCGGACGCCGGTTTTGTCACCCCTGTTGACGCCGGTGTTTCCGATGTCGGCCCGCTGCCTCCGGCACCCTTTGCTCTGCGCCTTGAAGCCGCTCCGGGGACCATCGAGGGTCGGCCTTGGCCTTCTGATCATTGGCGTCAGGACGGAGTTTGGCAGCTGCCCGAACCCGACGACGACGATGCTTTTTTCCATGTCACCATGCGCCAAACTCAAAACCGCCAAGCCGGGTTCGCCCTGCGTCCTGTTGGCCGAGTTTGTTTTACTAAAGAACTCCCGGTCGAGCCTCCTCCCGCCGACCTTTTGGTATTGGTAGATGCTCAGAGTAACGAGCAGGCGCTGACTCAATTGACTTTAGACCGGCAGCACAACTGCCTCGGCTTTGCCGCCAGTGCTCCCTTGCTTCCCGGGGCCACTTACTACCTCTTAGTCAAACAAGTTGGCGGCGCCTGGCGCGCCGAGTTAGGCGCTGGCGCAACGCCTTCTCAAGACCCATTTGCGCAAGGCCTTGCCTCGGCGAACGATGTCCTAGCCGCAGAGCCATTCACCCTGGCGCCACTGGGCTCCTTGCTTGCCGAACGCATCGCGCTGATCGCCGACGAGCGCGCCTTTGGTACTTCGCTAAGCGCCGCCGAGGTGGTGTCAGACCTCGACCCACAAACTTTGGCTAATGGCGCAATTTTTGGAGTCGAGCAGGGGCGAAAAGGTTACGTTTTGGCGCTGCATATCGGCGACTTGCTGGCCGACGCCGAGGGGTCCTTACGGCTAGAAAGCGTTTCATTGCTCAATCGAGCGCGCCTAAATAACACCAAAGGCGTGATGTTTCGCAGCGAATCGAGCGCAGAGCAGTGGCAAGGGGTTGTTAATCCCGACTGGAGCGTGTCGTTGGAATTGAGCACGGCGCCGGAAGACGTGGTGCATGTCTTTCAGCAGATTTTTGTCGCTCAGCAGAGTTTTCCCGAGCTTGCAGGCGAGGTGGCTGCCGGAGTCGACCGGGTTGTGTTTGCCCAAGCAGCCTTGCCCAATTGGCGTTCAAGCAACGGTTTACTCGCCGCTTTGAACGAAGTGGGGCCGCCACCCGCGGGCAATGAGGTTTTGCCATTCAATCTCTACCTCCCGGTCGGTGCTATGCCTGCCGAGGGCTGGCCTTTGACCTTTATCGGCGGCGGTTACGCATCGGTCCGCCATGATTTGTGGATTATGGCGCAGGCGCTTTGCCGCGCGGGACGCGCCGTTGTGGTTATGGACCCTGCCGGTCATGGCGGCGGGCCTCAGACTCATTTGGTGCTGCCCTTGGGGGACGGTTCGTCCCGTGTCGTCGCTGCACCTGGGCGCAGTGTTGATTTGGACAATGACGGTTTTTACCGACCGACAGAAGGGCTCAACGCGAGCTGGGACGGCCCTGAGTTCGCGGGTATGACGGGCATGCACGACGGCAATCGACAGACCGTTTTGGACCTTTCGGCTCTGCTTAGCGTGTTGCTTGCCAGCGAGTTTGACGGGTTGGCCAGTTTTAACGCCGACGAGATCACCTATGTTGGTCATAGCAACGGCGGGCGTTACGGCATGAGTTGGGCCGCTCATGAGCCGCGCCTGGCGCGCGTCGCGTTGCTCGGTGTTCCCGGAGACGGTTATATTCCGTATATCTCCAGTTACCGGCCGAGCTGGGCCGAGTTGTTCGATACCTGGCTTCCTCCGCTGACCAACATCGAGAGCACCCGATACGGGCTCTTTGATGAGGGTATTTTATGGCCCGGCGCTGGTTTGATCGATGCCCCTGAGTCGTTTCACGGAATCAACCGATATACGGCCAGGCGAGCTTGGTTGGCAGGCGATGCTGAAGGCGAAGGTGCTGCCGCTTTGTGGCGTTTGGCGCGAGCAGCCGGCGAGCCAAGGGCTGAGTTGTTCGTGCAGTTAGTGGCCGGCGATCCGGCGGTTGTTAACCCCGATTCGATGCGCTTGGTCGATGCGGCCGGCGACGAGGCGAAGCTTGGTTTGGTTGTCCCTGGTGCCACCGATTGGCGCTCGGTGATGCGCTACAGCGATTTGTTTTATCGGCATTTAATCCCGCTGTACGAAGGGCGCGTAAATTTTGCGCCGGCGCAGCTTGGGCGCTTGGCTCGGCAGCAGGTGACCAACTTTATTGGTGGCGAGCAGGATCTCGATGTCGACGGCGAGGAGTCTGCCCTTGTCATGAACCCGGACCGTCGCGAATTGCGCTTTTTACTGGGCTTTGATTTCTGGGAACTGCGACAGTTGTACCGCTTTTAACCGATAATTTTGTCAGCTCTTAGCGCTGTTTCCGAGATCGATCTGTGCGGCGCTTAGCGCCAAGCGAATGTGTGTTTGGCGGGCCGAGCGTTTGCGTTCAAAAATCCAGCTCAGGCCGTAGAACCCAGCTCGAGCCAGAGCATTACCCAGTTTGCCCCGTTCCCATCCCAACCCATCGCCCCCCGCTCTCTAATAAGGTTCGGTGAGTGGTACCTCTAGACCTAGACTTTCCGCTTGCTCTGCCAAGGCTTCAAGCATGGGCTTAGGCCCGCAGGCATAGATTGCCGCGGTCGACGAGATGCTCGAATCTAAGCATACGGGTTCGCCTATGTATAAATCGATCTGCACCCCCGCATGACGCAAGCTCGCAAGCTCCGATTGAAAGCCGGCTTCGGTCTCGTCGCGCATACCGTAAAGCAGCCGTTTGGGCCGCTGGTCTACGTTTTCAACGCTTTGTAAAAGCATCGCCAGCATCGGCGCTATACCGGTACCGCCGGCGACAAAGACGAGCGCATCGCCCTGGTTGCCGAGTTCGAATTTTCCGGCTGGTGCTTCAGCGTTCGCCTGATCACCGACTTTGAGCTTCGCAAGGGCTTGGTCGAGGGGTGAATCACCGACGCGAATTAAAAAAGTCATCTTGGGCTGAGCTGAAGCCGGCGAAGCGATGGAATAATAGCCTTGGCCTGCGATGCCGGGAAGCCTGAGTACGCTGTACTGGCCCGACACATGGGCCTGCGCTTCGTCGAACTGAAGCACCAATTTGATGAGGTCTGGTGCCAGCGTTTGATGACTAAAAACGGTGGTATTCATGAGGACTCCAGAGCGGCCAAACAGTTTTTTAGGACAGCGCCTAAGGGCTCATCCGCGTTGAGGTGGACGGTCGCGAGTTGCTGGTAAAGCGGGCGACGTCGGGCATCAAGGACTTGCTGTTCTTGGTCAAAATTAAGCTCGGGATGCAGCCGCGGGCGCGGCGACTCGTTAAGCCGCGAGGACTGTTTCGCCGGTGCGATATCCAGCCAAATTCGATGATCAAAAAAGCCTTCTAAAGAGCGGCGAGCCTGCTTTGTTTCGACGAGCCCAGCCCCGCAGGCGAGCACATAGGACTCGCCGCCGAGAAGTTGTTGCATGGTTTGTAATTCTAGGCGGCGAAAGGCCTGCAGCCCAGCGCGTGGGATAAACTGCGAGAGCGGCTCCCCCAGCAATTCCTCGACCAGCGAATCTAGGTCGAAGAGCGGGCAAGCCAAGGCATTGGCGAGCAGCGGCGCTAGGCTCGTTTTGCCAGCACCCCGTGGCCCGATCAGCGCTAAACGCAGCTCTTATTCCTCGGTGGGGAGGATGTAGGGAGCGTCGGCAATAAGCCTGCGCAATAATTCGCTATCGAGCGAGCTCACCGGTTGCTCCGGGGAGAAATGAACCTCGAACGCGTCGACTTCAATTTCGCCTTCTTCTTCGACCGGGACCATCTGGCCTTCCTCGTTTGTGCTGCCGTCGTAGACCTCGATGCCTACTTGGCATTCCATGTCTTCGGGAAGGTTCAGCGCTTTGGCTGCCGCGGCGATCACCATCTCTTCGTCAACCTCTTCACAATCGCTGAAGCAATCGGCGTAGAGCACGACGCGGGCGAGTAAAAATCCCTCTTTGCTGTCGTCATCACCAACCACACCAAGCCCGAGCGATAAGCTCTCACCGGCTTGGTCGAGGACGAGGTCCAAATAGCCATCGCCGTCGGTCCAGATGCGGCCCTCGGGGGTGAGGGCAGCCAGTTGTGTTTTAGCAGCTTCAAAAGTCATGATGGTCTCTTTCGGCAAAGTCGAGAGCAAATCCCGAGCCTTGTGTTTGGGTTCGCTGCCGCCGCTACAGGCTCGTTTGACCGCTTGCAAGCGCAAGGCGCTTTCGGGCAGAGCCGCCTTATGAGGAGATAAGCATGAGCTTTAGCCGCGAAGATCTGCGCTTGGCGCCTTTTCAAGATGGTCAGGGGGTTCTGCTCGAGCGCCGAGCCATAAAGGGCGCCGAAGGTTTGTATAGCTTATGGCTAACCCTCGATAACCCCGCAGCGTTGAACGCCTATACCAGTGACATGTTGCGCGCCTTGGTACTTGGTATCGGCGAGGCTGATCAGGACCCTTCGGTGGTCGCTTTGGTGCTCACCGGTTCGGGTTCTCGCGCCTTTTGTAGTGGCGGCGATGTAGCGCATTATGCCGAGGCTTTCGCAGGCCGGCCGGAGTTAATGGCGCGCTATATGAGGCTCTACGGCAACGTCATTACAGCGCTGCTGCAATGCGCCAAACCGACGATTTGCCGAGTCAATGGAGCCCGAGTCGGCGGCGGCCAGGAACTCGGTTTGGCCTGTGATTTTTCGATCAGCTCCGATCTGGCTATATTTGCTCATGGGGGGCTCAAGCTGGGTTCGGCGCAAGAGGCTGGATTAACGGATTTTCTTCCTCTACTCGTTGGCATTGAAGCGGCCATGAACGCCTTTACCGTAGATGGCCCCTGGTCGGCCTATAAGGCCATGCGTTTGGGCATGCTCACCGACGTGGTGCCGGTGTTGCGCGTCGATAATGAACTGCAGCGTAACCCGCTGGTGCAGAGCGATCATTACCTGCTCGATGGCCGTTTAGTTTACGGTGAAGGTTTGAGCGGAGAAGCCCTTGCCGCAGGAAAACAGACGCTGCGCCGCGGTGAGGTCGATTTAGCGCCGCTGGATGCTCGCGTTGAAAAGCAGATTAAAGCTTTGGTGGCGCTGATGCCGTTGACCGCCGAGAAGGCGATCTTATCGCTGCGCCAACATAAGCTCGAGCGCTGGATGGCCAATAAAGAGGCAAACCGTTTGTTCATGGCTGCTCAGACCGTGTCCGAAGCAGGCCTTGGATTCAAAAAGTTCGCTCAAGGCGATAAGAAAAATCGTTTTGTTGATCATGCTCAATTACGCCGCGCCCTCGCCGGCGGGCAGGCCTGGTCACAGGCCCTATTCGACGAACTGCTTTAGCCCGTTTTACCGAAAACTCTGAGCGTCAGGAGCACTGCTGCTGCGCCCAAAGGCAAAGCGACTAGAGGCCCAAACCAACCGAAGCCGGCTGGAATATAGCAGCATAAAAGCGCCGCAAACATGGCGAGTAGGGCGTAGGGGAGCTGGGTGCGCACATGCTCATCGAGCGGGCAGCCGGTGGAGATAGAGCTCATCACCGTGGTGTCCGAGAGGGGCGAGCAATGATCGCCGAAAATAGCACCGTCCATGACCGCTGCGATGGCCAAAACCGTGGAATCGATACCGCCCAGAGCATGCGCCACCGGGACCAAGGTGGGCAGCAGAATTCCCATGGTGCCAAAGCTCGTTCCGGTCGCGAAACTCGTGCCCGCGGCAAGCAGAAAGGTAATCGCCGGAAACCATATCGCCGCGTTTTCACCTTGCACCATAGCGCCCAAAATATCCTGGGTACCGATCTGTCCGTTGATGGCGCTGAGCACCCAAGCGCAGAGCAGAATGGCGATGGCGGGAGAGACGCCTTTTAGGCCGGTTTTGATGGCGACGTTAAGCTTGGCTGGTGCAACTTTTCCCTGGAGACCAGCAAGGTAGGCGCAGAGTAAACCGGCCAGCGAAGCCAGCGCTAAAATACTAGCGATATCCAAAGTGACGCCCGCAATTACCGCCTCTTCAACGCCCATGATGGCGCGCCAGCCACTTAGGCTCCAAGGGTCAAAGGCGCTGCCCAATTTGGCGCCGCCTTTGACCAGCAAACCGCCAAAGACGAGACCGAAGGTGAGCCCGAGAGGCAGCAAGGCACGCCAGGCCGCTGGATTGCTATGCTGGACCTTTCGTGTTTCGTTCGTCTCTTTTGGTGGGCCGCGACGTTGCGCTTCGATCATCGGCCCTAGATCGCGCCCTGTGTAAGCGCTGGCAAACACCAGCAACAAAGCCATGAGGCAATAGGCGCGCAAAGGCATGGCGCTGAGGAATAAGGTGTAGCCATCGATGCCCAGCGCCAAAGTCTTGGAGAGGTCTTGTAATAAGCCAACCTCGTAACCGATCCAGGTGGACAAGAGGGCGATACCCGCAAGAGGCGCTGCCGTTGAGTCCACTAAATAGGCCAGTTTGGCGCGGCTGCTGCCAAAGCGGTCGGTGAGCGGTTTCATGGTCGAGCCGACCACCATGGTGTTGGCGTAATCGTCGAAAAACAGCATACCGCCGAGCATCACGGTGGC
>JAPKCE010000090.1 GCA_028823075.1 Myxococcota bacterium | reverse complement strand
GGTGCCGGCTTCGACCTCTTGTTCGATCCGCGAGTCGGTTCGCTCTCCATCTTGACCGCGCCCCTGGTCGTCATTGCAGGCGATCTCGGCCGCCGCGTCGTCGCAGGCGCTACGCAGCG
This sequence comes from Myxococcota bacterium, assembly GCA_028823075.1. Lineage (GTDB taxonomy): Bacteria > Myxococcota > UBA4151 > UBA4151 > UBA4151 > CACGMS01. The sequence goes on along the minus strand of JAPKCE010000090.1, from coordinate 7,081 downwards.
AAAGCACCGGATCAAAGCCGTCAGATAGCGATCTCATGACCAGGGTAATCACACCGTCAGCAGGAACGGTGAGCAGATAGACGGCGTCGGCCGCCGAGTCGCGGTCGCCCTCATCCTGCCCACAACTCGCTCGGAAATTATTGTCCATGTCGCGGGTGCTACCCTGGACCTCGACGGTCTCATTTTCGACTAAGGTGACGGTCTCGCTCTGTTCGCAGCTGTTGTTGCCATCGGTCTCGCGGTTGAGAATTAAGCGGTAATCGCCGGTAAAACCTTCGGGCCCTTGGACGCGCAGAAAGAAAATACCTGCATCTTGCGTGTTAAATACCAAGCTACGTCCGTCGTCATCGGCCCCTGCGGTGCGCAACACACGTTCGCCGCTGTCATCCAGTAATTCGAGCGTGAGCTCGGGTGCTCCTACGATGCTCGCTTCGATATGGGAGCTTTCGTTGGCACTAAAGCGATAATAATCGATGTCGCCGCAGAAGGTTAACTCGTCATGCGTACCGCCGATGATGCGTTCCGCAGCGTTTGTTGAGTCGTTACGTTCATAGCGGTCGGCTTGGCAGGGCTGTTCTTCCTCGGTCAGTTGAAGACTGTAGTTAGCGCTGCGTCGCGCAGGGTTGTTGATGAGCACAAAGCCTTCAAGCGGGCCATCGATCCAGCCGCTAACTAGCTCGGTTTCGCTGCGCTCGACAGCGACTAAAAAATCTCCATCGGCACCAAGAATTTGCATGTTAATGTCGCCGTTGCGGTCGTGGCGAAGTGTAATTTGAAGGCGCTGCCCTTGCTCGATTTGAAACTGGCCCCAGTCCTCATCACCGGGACAGGCCGTCAACTCGGCGACGGATAGGACCGCTAAAGGCACAGCCTCGTTCATGGCGTTGTTCGGTTCAAAATTGTCATCAACGCAACTCTCGCTGCTGGCATCGACTGGTCCTGCATCGCTGGCCGGAGGGGTTCCGATGTCGGCGCGAGGCGCACCAACAAGGTTTGGGTTACCGGGCGCTTGCACGGTACAGGCGCCAATGGCGAACAAAGCGAGTAGACTGATTTTATACATTATTTCCCCTGATCTGCCTTACCCTAGCCTGCCCTCGAAGCCTTGCCAACTCGGTCTTTTGACGCCATTTACAAGTTAGCGTGAGTCGGCTTGGCGATGAGTCGTAGCGCGCGCACCCCGTTGGCGTTAGGCGTTCCGCGTCTGGAGTAAATTATGGACCTGGTGGCAAAGACTGAACCCGATCACGACCTAACCGGCTATCCTCCGGGCGTGCCTTATATCATCGCTAATGAGGGCTGCGAACGCTTCAGCTTCTACGGCATGAAAACCATTTTACAGGTTCATCTGACGACCCTTTTTGTGGCCGTCGGCGCCGCCAACACGGTGCTCGCCGAAGAAGAGGCGCAGAAGGTCGTTCACCTGTTTATCGCCGCCGTTTACGCCTTTCCTATGATCGGCGCCATCATCGCCGATCGTTTGCTCGGAAAATATCAGACCATCATCTGGTTATCGTTACTCTACTGCGCTGGTCATGGCGTCTTGGCGGTGGCTGAAAACAGCTTGCCGGGAATGTATCTCGGGTTAGCTCTAATCGCCGTCGGCGCTGGCGGTATTAAGCCCTGTGTTTCAGCTCATGTCGGCGATCAGTTCGGTCGCGGTAACTGGAACCTTATTCCGCGCATTTTCCAGATTTTCTACTTTATCATCAATTTCGGTTCCTTCTTCGCCACCTTGCTGATTCCGGTATTACGCGTCCGTTATGGAACCGCAGTGGCCTTTGGTTTGCCCGGTGTTCTCATGCTCATCGCCACCATCTATTTCTGGATGGGGCGTCATAAGTTTGTTCATGTTCAACCGCGACCGGGTGGAAAATTGGGCATACTAGACACTTTGAGCGGTTCGGCGCTTTTCTTAGGGCTCATCGGACTGCCTTTGTTTGGAACCGCTTTCTTAACCGGCGGTGAGTTCGCGGTGGCCGTTGTCGGATTTACGGTGCTCGGGTTATGGATCTTTAAAATTCGCCAACGTCGAGCCCAGGATGATGGATTCCTGGCGGTGTTTCTGCACGCCCTCGGGGCCTTGCTCAGCGGCGCCAACAAGACCGCCAAGGAAGCCGCGCTCGGGCGTGGTGAATCGGGGATTGCGCGCAACAGTTTCTTCGCCGACGCCGCCCGGCGTTTCGGCTCGGAAGCCGCAGCCGGCCCGGCTGCCGTGCTGCGCATTATCTCGATTTTCTTCCTGGTCAGTGTGTTCTGGGCGCTCTTTGATCAGCACGCCTCAACCTGGATTCGCCAGGCCACGCGCATGAACCGAGACTTCGATATTCTGGGCTGGAGCTTTACCGTTTTGCCTTCGCAGATCGGTGCGCTGAACCCGCTTATGGTGATGCTGCTGATCCCCATCAACACGTACTTCATCTATCCGGCGATCAACCGCTTTTGGCCACTAACGGCTTTACGCAAAATGACTTTGGGCATGTTCGCTGCCTCTTTTGCATTCGTCACCGTCGCTCTTATTCAGCAAACCATCGACGGTGGTCAGAACATGCACGTTTCCTGGCAGGTCATCCCTTACCTAATCATCACCCAGGCCGAAGTGATGGTCTCGATCACCGGGCTCGAGTTTGCCTACACCCAAGCCCCAGCGCGCATGAAGTCGACCATTATGGGGCTGTGGCTCTTATGCGTCGCTTTGGGCAATAAACTGGTCGTCTTACTTACTGGCTTTAAGGGCTTGGACTTGGCGGACTTCTTCTGGGTCTTTGCCGCTCTGATGGCCGTCGCTGGTGTTCTTTTCGCTTTGCGAGCCCGATTCTACGAGACTCAGGACTACACGCAATAGGAGTTGCCAGATGAAAGAGCTAACCCTGCGAGTCGTCATCCTCGGCGTCGTTTTGTCCGTGGTGATGGGCGCCGCAAACGTCTATTTGGGGCTCAAGGCCGGCATGACGGTTTCCGCCTCCATCCCGGCGGCGGTGATCGCTATGTTGGTGCTGCGCACGCTCTTCGGTGACGGCACCATCTTAGAAGCCAATCAGGTTCAAACCGCGGCATCAGCCGGTGAATCCTTGGCGGCGGGCATCATCTTTACCATGCCGGCTTTGTTGTTGATCGGTTTTTGGACCGAGTTCGACATGCTCATGACGACCGCCATCTCCTTTACCGGTGGCATGCTCGGCATTCTCTTCATGATCCCAATGCGCCGGGTTTTTGTGACGGGTGACCAGAGCGAGGAACTCAAGTTCCCCGAAGGCGTGGCCTGCGCTGCTGTCCTCAGAGCGGGTCAAGACGATGAGGGTGCTGATAACGGCGCCTCTTCGGTGGTTATCGGTGCCCTTTTCGGTGCCGCCTTTAAGTTTCTCGCCAGTTTCGTGCATCTCTTTACCCATACGCTCGAGGGCGCCTATTCCGTGGCGGGGCGCTTGAATTATATGGGTGCCGATATCTCGCCGGCTTTGGTCGCTGTGGGGTTCATCGTCCGCCTCAACGTCGCTCTGCTCATCTTTTTGGGCGGTGCTATCGGCTGGTTGGTCGGTATGCCCTTGCTCGCAGCAGCGGGTGATGGACCCCTGCTCGATCAAGCCTGGGGCGTCTGGTCGAGCCAGATCCGCTACATCGGCGTTGGCGCCATGGTCGTTGGTGGCTTGGCCTCGATCTATCGTGTGCGCGGCGGCTTGGTTAGCGCCATCACTGTGCTGCGCAAGGGAACGGGGTCTGTCGCTAGTGATCTTCGTGATCGCGATCTTCCGGGCCCTGTAATCGCTGCGCTTTCGCTGTTGGTATCGCTGCTGATTGGTTGGATTTACTACGGTTTAACGGGCGACGTCGTGATCGCCGCAGTGACCACGGTGATCATGGTGGTGATGAGCTTCTTCTTCACCGCCGTCGCCAGTTACATCGTCGGTTTGGTCGGCAATTCGAACAGTCCGGTTTCGGGCATGACCATCACTGCTGTGCTTTTTACCGGTGCCTTGCTGCTGCTCTTTGGTTTCACGGGCATGCAGGGCATGGTGGCGACGCTCGGCGTGGCTGCCATCGTCTGTTGCGCGGCTTGCACCTCGGGCGATGTCTGTAACGATTTGAAGACCGGACAGATCGTTGGCGCTAGCCCGTACCGTCAACAGATCATGCAGATTATCGGTGTTGCGGTCGCCTCGTTGGTGATGGCTCCGGTGTTGCAACTTTTGCATGAAAATACCCCGGGTGGAATTGGCGGTAAGGAGTTGGCGGCCCCGCAGGCGGGCCTTTTTGCAGCCCTCGCCAAAGGTTTCTTCGGCGACACTTCTCTACCCTGGAACCTGGTCGCCATCGGCGCTGTCATCGGTGTCATCTTGCTCGTCGGGGACGCTCTTCTCGAGCGCAAAGGCAGTGAGTTCCGTCTCCATCTGATGCCTATTGCCGTGGGCATGTACCTTCCCTTCGGTCTCGCCTTACCGATTCTCGTGGGGGGCCTGATTGCCCACGGTGTTCGCCGTAAGGAGCCCCAGGCCGATGAGGATAGCCTCATGCAGCGGGGCGTTCTTTTCTGTTCGGGCGTTATCGCCGGCGAAAGTTTGATGGGGGTAGGCCTGGCTCTTCTGGCAACCGGTGGCATCAAAGCTTTGCATCCGGGTTTGAGCAGTTCACTGACCTTTGGTCTGACCGCCGCGGCAGCGCTTGGCATGGTTTGGCTCTTCAAACGCCGCTGTCAAAACCCTTAGAGGGTTCCCAGAAACCCTACGGCAGCGTAGGTTGCCGCATTAGTACGTTAGGAATTGTTATGCGTTTTCAATTTGTGTTGCTCACCCTATTTTTGACTCTGCCGCTGCTGGCTTGCCCGGATCAACCTGAGCCGGCCCCTCCGGTTGTTGATGAGATCTGCGATGACGCGATCGACAACGATGGTGACGGTGCGACCGATTGTGATGACAGTGAATGTGCCAATCTTTTTGCCTGTAAGAATCCTCCCGTCGATGCCGGTCCAGCGCATGACGCCGGTTCAGCTCGCGACGCAACAACGGCACCCGCTGACGGCGGTCAATCGATACCGGCCGACGGCGGCACCAGCGGCTCGGGTCCGGTCGATGCCGGTGCGGCGTTAGTTGATGAGATCTGTGATGATGAAATCGACAACGATGGCGACTTGCTCTTCGATTGCGCCGACCCTGACTGTTACGGGGTTGGCGATTGCCCCGGCGAGCAGGAGATCTGTGACGATGGAATCGACAATGACCGCAACGGGCGGGTCGATTGCAATGACGACCAATGTATTGACGACCCGGCCTGCGGAGGCCTAGCGCCCAGCGCTTTCTGCCGCGAAATCGTCCTATGCCTGGGCATATGTGAGGATGAGAACTGTCAGCAGGCTTGCTTGGCTGCCGGTGACGAAGGGTCGAACAACTTGGCGCAAGCCTTGGTCGCCTGCGCTGTTGAGAATGAATGTGGCGACGATCTTGCTTGCGCTATAGACCATTGCCCGACCGAGGTTGCAGCTTGCGACCAAGACTTGCCGGTCTGAGTTTCGAGCCCTCTAAACGAGCTCTTTTTCCATGTTTCGATGCCTGATACCGACTTCGGTGAAGGGGTCGCCGACGCAGCGATAACCTAGCCTTTCGTAGAAGGCGGTAGCGCTGTCTCGGGCGTGCAGATGCAGTCGCTCAACCTTGCGCTTGCGCAATTCGAGTTCTAATTTTTGCACCAGCCTCGTGCCCAGCCCTTGCCCTTGTAATTGGGGGCTAATGGCCATCTGAAACAATCGCCCGCTGTGCTCTTCATCGGCTGTAAAGAGAACGCAACCGACGACCCTACCGCCATCGACAGCGACCAGGTGCAGGCATTGCTCCTCAAAGGGAAAAGGAACGTCTTTGCGACCGTGACCTAGTGGTTCACGTAGCACGCGAAAGCGCAGGTCGAGTTCGCTGGCATACAGCGCATCCTCAGTCTCGATGAAATACAGTTCCAAATTGTTGAACCTAGTTGGGTAGCCGTGACTCGCAGAAGCGACATAGGTTGTCGCAGTTGGCGTTGCGCCCGCAGATGTCCAGGCATTGGTTGTTCTTAGTCTGGCAGGAGCGCTGGTCTCCAGCGTTTCCAGCGACACAAGTTGTGCAGTTGGCGTCGCAGACCTGATCGCCCGCACAGGTGTTTTGGCAGGCGTTGTTGACCATGCTGCAGCCGCCTTGTTGCTGGTCCGGGACGCAACTCAAGCAGGCCGGGTCACAATGCGTGCCCTGGATGCATTCGTCTTGGCAGACATCTCCTCGCAGTTGACAGCTGCGACCAGCACGGTTCTCTTCGATGCAGAAGGTGCACTCAGCGTCGCAATGCTGTTGTTGTGGACAAACGTTGAGGCAACGTCGCCGAGTATCCATTCGGCAGGTAGCCGGTTGTTGGTCGGGCACGCAGGCACTACAGTTTTCGGTGCAGCTTTGGTTGTTCGGGCAGTTATCAAGGCATTCGTTGCCACGCATCTGACAGTCACGCTGCGGCTCATTCGCCAAGACGCAGTCAATGCAACCCGGGTCGCAAACAAAGCCTGCATCGCAGCGGTTGTAACAAAGGTCACCTTGGATCACGCAACTTCCGTTACCCGCCGGTTGGTCCTGTACGCAGGTTCGGCAGTTTTCATCACATTGGAAGCCCTCCGGGCAGGATTCACGACATTGGTTGCCGTTGATGATCTGACAGACATCGCCCGCTTGGGTGACTGGAATACAGTGGTCGCATTCGGGGTCGCACCACTGCCCGGCCGGGCAGGTGTTTTGACAAATGCCGCCCGGGTTTTGGCAGACACCCGATTGAGCCGGCTCACAGGCTCCACAGGCAGGGTCACAGGTCTGGCCGTTGGGGCAGGTGTCGCGGCATTGATTATTAAGCATCTGGCATTGGGCGATATCGCCTTGGCCAATGCAGTCGATGCAATTCGGCGCGCAGAGCTGTCCCGGGGGGCATTCATTGATGCAGCTACCTTCTCGGTTCATGTTACAACCTGGGTTTTCAGGTTGGCAATGCTGACAACCCTCATCGCAGACTTGACCATCGGGGCAGAAGTTTTGGCAGAGACCGGCGACGTTCATCTGGCAGGGGTAGAAGTTTTGAG
>JAPKCE010000089.1 GCA_028823075.1 Myxococcota bacterium | reverse complement strand
GGCTTTGAACCCGTCGTTGCTCAACCGCTGGGCTTTTTATCAACGGAAAGCGAGCAGCGTCGTCATCCAGATCGGCATTACCTATGGCCATGAGGTCTGCCGAGGCCAGTTGACCAAGATCTTAATTGAACTGCCCATTCCGCCAGCCTTAACCGCCCATTTGGAAGCGGCGGATCAACGCAAGACCCTGCGTCAGCATCTCGAGTATAAACCCAAGCCGCCCCCGGCTGAAGCCGGCCTAGAAGTGGTGCATGTGCAGGGTGGTCAACTGTTCACAACCAACCTCAAGACCAAGAAAACCAAGGCGTTGAATCTGGGCAAGCGCAAGGTGCTCACTGCCGGCCAAGATGCAGACGGGCATTGGTGGGTGGTGACCCAACGGGGGAAATGGATCGAGTTGGCTCGAATTCCCATTGGTTTAGAGGCTCATCGGCGCAAGCCACTGCTGGGCCAGATGCAGGCGGGAACCGGTCATTACAAGCTGGTTTTTCCCGATAAAACCACCTTTACCATGACCGACTTTAGTACCCGGCGTAACGCGGCGGAACGTTGCGGTGATTGGACCGATAAGTGGCTCTGCGATGAATCCATGGGATGGACCGAGCACAAGACTCGAACGTACCCACTCAAGAAGGAGCGCCTGGCCGAATGGGGCATCCCGATTCCAAGCCAAGCCACCAAGCCGGTCGTCACCTCAGGGCCGCCGCCGAAACCCTTTCGTCGTGTGCCCTGTCAATGCTGGGGAAGTGACTTTGGTTGTGGTAAATCGACCCCCTTGGGCAACACGGGCCTGCGCCTTCTGGTCACCGATGTCGAATGCGGTGATCTGGCCCATCCGTCTTGCGTGGCGGAATCAGCAGACAAGCGATCCTACGCGCTCTTTTCCTTCGCAGATCTGGCGAAAAACGGCAGTCTGAAGTGGATTTCAGGTGATAAGATCACCCCCAAAAAAGAGGGTCCTTTTGGTTCGTGTGGTCCCTTCTACTTTAGTGCCGATGGTCGCTGGGTCACCGACGGCAAAGGGGTGTTTTGTACCCTCGATCAACCCGCGGTTTGCACGCCCAAACTTAAAGGCGATTTTCTCGGCACCACGGGTCTACCCCTTCGGGTCACCGAGTTACGCTAAACGGCTTGAACTGGCATGGAGCGCTGAGCGCTTTAGGGCACGCAGCAGATCAAATCGAAGACAAAATAGGGAGCGCTGGTGTTGGCGCCATTGGTGACGCAGGTGTTGGCGCAGGTCCCGCCACCACCGTCATGGACGCCTTGGGGAATGGAGCCTACGCCCCCACCGATGTGATTGAAGCTCAAGGCTCGCGCCGTATAGCCGATGCTGCCACACACCGCGCTAGCGACGCAGGCGACATCTTGGCAGTTTGGTCCCTGTCCGGGCAGTTGACGGCGGTTGATTTGAAAATAACTGAACCCCTGGGCACAGGTGACGCCACAATCCAGCCGCCCGAACTCGACGCCATCGACCGCTACCGAGCCGCCTGGGCAGGGGCCATTATTGCAATCATTGGGGCAGCCATCGTCGTCGACTTGATTTTGGTCGTCGCAATTCTCGCCGGGGCCGACGATGCCATCGCCGCAGACCGCATCAGTGCAGGCGTTGGTGCAGGCGTCGGTGTTGACTTGGTTGCCATCATCGCAAGCCTCGACACCCACTTGCAGAAGACCATCGCCGCAACTCGCCGCCACGCAATTTGTTAAGCAGGCATCATTTTGTAGCTGATTAGCGTCGTCGCAGGCTTCGACACCTTCTTGCACATGACCATCGCCACAACTCGCTAGAGCGCAACTCGTCAAACAGGCGTCGCTATCAACTTGATTACCGTCGTCGCAGGCTTCAACACCTTCTTGCACATGACCATCACCGCAACTTGCTAAAGCGCAACTCGTCAAACATCCGTCGGTCTCGATTTGATTGGCGTCGTCACAAGCCTCGATGCCCAGCGCCACCACGCCATCGCCGCAGCGCGATTCGGTGCAATCGTTGCGGCAGCCGTCGGCATCAAGCCGATTGCCGTCATCGCAGGCCTCACGGCCTACCCAGATGTTGCCATCACCGCAGCGCGACACGCTGCAATCATCCAAACAAGCGTCGGTTTGGACCTGATTACCGTCGTCGCATTCTTCATAGCCCTCCTCTTCAGGGCTGCGATCGTTGCGCTGCGTGCCGTCACCGCAAACGGCGAGTTGGCAAATGCCGGTGCAGGCGTCGCGGCTGTCGGTATTGCCGTCGTCGCAGGCCTCGTTGCCGGCCCAAACCACAGCGTCACCGCAGGTTGCTGGGGCGCAGGTGTTTAAACATTGGTCGCTGTCGATGGCGTTGCCGTCATCGCAACGCTCGCCAGTTTGAACCACGCCATCGCCGCAACTCGATGGCTGACAGGCGTTGCAGTCATCGGTGGGGTCGTCGTTGCCATCATCACAGCCTTCACCAGGGCCGATAACCCCATCGCCACAACGCGCCGCGGCGCAGTCGCTCAGACAGCCGTCAGAATCATCGACGTTGCCATCATCACAAGCCTCAAAGCCCAGGTCACCTTCGCTCAGATCGTCGCGCAGCACGGCATCGCCGCAGCGAGCTGTTGTGCAATCACTAAGACAGGCGTCGGTATCGACTGGGTTGGCGTCATCACAGCTTTCAAACCCCAGGCTGCCTTCGGAAACATCACCGCGCAGGATGCCGTCGCCGCAGATGGCGATGCTGCATGTGTTGGTGCAGCCGTCATTATCGTCAGCGTTGCCATCGTCACAGGCTTCAGAGCCCTCTTCGTCTGCGGTCAGGTCGGTTCGTGTCACCGCGTCGCCGCATAGGGCGACCTCACAGCCATTGGTGCAGCTATCGGCATTGTTGTCGTTGCTGTCGTCACAGGATTCGCCGGTTTCGATTTGTCCGTTGCCACAACGGCTTTCCGTTTCGCGCACCACCACTTGGTCGCCACAGGACATGCTGACAATGAAGCCGAGGGCGCAGAGGTGACGAAGAGTAACAGTCGATGAATGCATAGCGAGCTCCTCAAGTAGCGAAACGAGTTTGGCCGAAGTCCTTATTTTGGACAAGTGAGTCCGCTATTTGATCGCCTGAGCGTTTGGCTTTGTGAGTGCTAGTCAACAGCGTTTTAGCACTCCTGCTGCAATGTGGAGGGTCTAAGCGGAGAGCTTTCTAGGGCTTGGCTCTTTGATACCCCAAACAATTCCGAGAACTTGAAGGCCCCGCAAAATATAGTAGCAGACGTCAATCTCCCACCATCGGTGTCCTTGCCGGCAACTGTTTGGGGTTTGATGGTGATTGTTATGCCAACCTTCACCTAGAGTCAGCAGCGCTAACCATAGATTGTTTCGGCTATCATCACCGGTGTCGTAGCGCTGGCTGCCAAAGACGTGCGCCAGCGAGTTGATCGTGAAGGTCGCGTGGAAAAGCACCACGGTCGAGAGGAAGAAAGCGATCCAAAGCCCACTCCAACCCAGGGTTAAAAACACCGCAACGCCGAGAATAACCGGTGGGCCATAATGCCAATTATTCATCCAGCGTAGCTCTGGAAAACGACGGAAATCTTTGATCAGGTGCTCCGGGGTTTCCTCGTGAGCATAACTCAGAAACCAGGTGCAGTGGCTCCACCAGAAGCCTGCTCCTGGACTATGAAGATCTTGGGGCTCGTCAGAATAGACGTGATGGTGACGATGGTGTCCGCTCCACCAAAGCACCCCCTTTTGAGCCGATGACTGAGCCATAAAGGCAAAGACAAATTGCGTTAGGCGGCCCATTTTGAAGGTGCGGTGCGCAAAGTAGCGGTGGTAGCCAGCCGTGATGAAGAACATCCGGACCCAAAAAAGTGCGATGCCTGCAATCCAGTCAATCGGCCTGGTTCCCGTCCAGTAGGCTGCGAAAGGGAGGGTGTGCATCACGAAGAAAGGAACAGACACGAGCCAGTTCATCTTTCGGTTGAGATTAATTGAGCTTGTCTGCATCGTCTTATCTCCGTGCAGCCCGGGCGCTATCAGGCTGCCCAAACCTGTCATGGCTGACTCTATATGCTGTCTGGCGAATGCTCATGATCAAGCCGCCCGGAAGCTGAATTGACCAACACTGGTACGCTCTGCTTCAAAGCCACCAACACAATAGCTGTAGTAGAAGTTCCATAGCCGAATGAACTCGCTATCGAAGCCCAAACCACGCACCTCATTTTCAGCTCCGTTGAAGGCAGACTGCCAATGTCTCAGTGTCTCAGCGTAGGAGCGCCCAAAGAAGTGCTGCCCCTCTAACTGCAAGCCTTGGTTCGCCGCTTGGGCTGTAAAGCGACCCGGAGAGGCCAGCATACTCCCCGGAAAGATACAGGTCTGAATGAAGTCTGCTTGAGACGCGTAGCCCTCGAAGAATTCGTCTTTCATCGTGATGGTTTGGATGATCGCCTTGGCGCCCGGGCTCAGGCTACCCCGGACCTTTTGCATAAAGGTCTCCCACCATTCTTGGCCGACGGCCTCGAACATCTCGATAGAGACGACAGCATCAAAGGTTTCGGGAATGTCGCGGTAGTCCTGAAGGCGGAGTTCGACGGCGCCTGCCTGAATCTCTTTTGCCAGACGGCGCTCGGCAAAGGCCAGTTGGGCTGGTGATATCGTGACACCGGTAACTTGGTGCCCAGCAGCTGCGGCAGCCTCAGCAAAGCCGCCCCAGCCACAACCGATCTCAAGGATGTTGCTGTTGGGCTTAAGTTCGGCCTGGTCCAAAATACGCTGGTACTTGGCAGCCTGCGCAAGCGGAAGATCTTGGCTCGCAGCCTCGAAAATAGCGCTGGAGTAGGTCATCGAGGGGTCGAGCCAGAGTTGGTAGAAGTCGTTACCGAGGTCATAATGCGCCTCAATATTTTTACGGCTCTGACTCTTGGTGTTGCGGCGCAGTGCATGCTGGAACCCGGTCAACCAGCGATCCAAGCCCCGAGGCGAGAAGTCGTCGTTAAAGCTGTCGATGTTCTGGGCGAGTACAGTCATGAGCGCCGATAGGTCGGGACTTTCCCAATCCCCAGCGACATAGCCCTCAGCAAAACCAATATCGCCTCGCCGCATCACCTTACTAAAGGTGCGCCAGCGCTTAACTTCCATGGTGCCTTTAGCACCGGGCTGCTGCCCCTCGCGCAACAGGCGTTCACCTCCGGGTAAGATGACTTCAAGGCTGCCTTTTTCGACCTGCCCCATATAGCCATCGAAAAAACGTCGCGCCGCACGCGACAACATTTGGTTCCTGAGGGTCATGATAATTCCTCCTTCTGTTTTGAATTTTGTATTTTGATTGGCCGGCCGTGGCCTCGGTCCCGAGGCACTAATGCGACCCCTTTGAGGTAGAGACGCAGGGCATGCCAATGAATCCGAGCCAGAGCTAACCAGACGCCCGCTAGGGCGTGGAAACTGTACTTAAGAATAAGCCATCGGCTCATCGCCAGGCGGCGGCCCCCGACCTGCGTTGCGATCTGCAGTTTCTCGTCCTCATCGACGAAGTTGAGGTGGACGCCCGACCGTTGCGCCCGATGGTCGAATCGAAAGCGATAGGAGCCACTGACCGGAAAATATGGCGAAACGTAGAGCTTTTTCGGGGCCTCAAGCCACACGCTAGCATCCAGTGTCGAACCGCCCTGATAAAGGACATAGGGATGGGTTCCATAGAAGGTGTTGTTGACTTCTGCCACCACCGCCACGAGTTGGTCATTTTGGCTCAAATACCAGAAGCTGACAGGGTTAAAGACGCCTCCCAAAACTCGCGGCATGGTCAATAATTCCACCTGAAGGTCTTCTACTTGGAGCGGCACTTGGGCAGCATCCAACTCCTCTTGCAGCCAACCAAGCGGGTCTCGTTTGTCTCGATATCCATGGTCTCGGTTGTCGATGGTCAAGAAGCCAAACCGGTTGTGGGTGAACCAGCGTCCGACCGGCTCGACCGGATAGCGTACGATGATGCCGAACCAGGGATAGCTAAAGGCGTGCTTCCGTTGCGCTCCGGAAGGACGAAGGTGTTTCATTTGTCCAATCACCAGGTCGCTCATCATGACTCGACTTCATCGAGCAGCGGCACGGGAACGCCCATGCTGCGGCACGCCGTTACCGCGGAGACAACACCATCCTCATGAAAGCCCCAACGCCAATGGGCGCCGGCGTACCAGGCATTTCGGTGCCCTTGGAGTTCGTCGCGGCGGTGCTGAGCCTGCCGCGCCTTCATATCGAACTGAGGATGCCGATAAGTGACTTCCTTGTGGACGTCCTGCGGTGTCTTGTCGGGGTTCAGTGTGACCACCATCAAGCGTTTGGTGTTCAGTTGTTGAAGCGCGTTCATCCAGTAACTCACCGCGATCGGGTCATCCTCAGACGAACCGCTGCCGACATAGTTCCAGCAAGCCCAAGCCTGCCTTCTTAGCGGCATGAGAGCGGGGTCAGAGTGGAGGTAGGTCGTGTTGGTCGAATACTCGAACGAGCCGAGGATTTCACTTTCCAAAGGATCGGAGTCGCTCAACAACTTAAGCGCGTCGTCGGCGTGGCACGCTAAAACGACGGCGTCGTATTGGTCGGATTCGCCGTCGGCTAGGTCAACTCGAACCCCTTTATCCTGGCGCAGGATCGAGGTGACCTCGGAGCCTACTTTGAAGGTGGCTCGGCAAGCTTTCACGAGTTGGCGAACATAGACCTCACTACCGCCGCGGATCGACAACCATTGAGGGCGATTGTTCCATTCCAAAAGCCCGTGATTGTCGAGGAAATGAAACAGTGAACTAATTGGGAAAGAGCGGATTTTCTGTGGTGATGCAGACCAGACGGCACCAGCCATTGGCAGGAGGTAGCGATTGATGAACTCTGCACTGAAACTGCGCCGCGATAGCCACTCCCCTACAGGCTCATCTTCGAAGTCTCCGCCGCGTAGCGTGGCGCGGCCTGCCCTGTTGAACCGGTCAATATCGCGCAGAAGTCTCCAAAATGAGGGTCGTAAGGCATTTGAACGCTGAGCGAAGAGTCCGTTGATCCCTGCACCGCTGTATTCGAAAGCTCCACGCCCTTTGGGGCCAGGTAGCGACACGCTAAACGACATATCCGTCGCCGTTGCGTCGATCTCGAGTTCGGAGATTAGGCGTCGAAAGTGCGGGTAGTTACGATCATTAAAAACGATGAACCCGGTATCCACCGGGAAACTCGGCTCAGCGAGAAACTCGAGTTGGTGGGTATGAGCATGTCCACCAATTCGGGTTCTTCCCTCGATAACGGTTACATCCCAG
>JAPKCE010000088.1 GCA_028823075.1 Myxococcota bacterium | reverse complement strand
CCTGAGCCTGAACGCTCACATCGAGCGCACTCACCGATTCATCGCAGATGATAAAACTCGGATCGATGGCCAGGGTTCGGGCGATGCAGATGCGTTGCCGCTGGCCGCCGGAGAACTCATGGGGGAAACGCCGAAGGTGTTCGCCGCCAAGGCCAACCTCTTCGAGCAGGGCGACGCAGCGATCTCGGCGCTCGACGGCGTTTTTGCCGATGTTATGAATGAGCATCGGCTCGCTGATCAGAGCTTCGACGGGCATACGAGGGTTAAGGCTCGAATAGGGGTCTTGGAAAATGATCTGCAGGTCTTTACGCACCCGACGCAGGTGAGCGCCTTGCAGCTTGGCCATGTCGAGCAGCTCGGATTGTGGGTTGGGGCGAAAGCGCACGATGCCGGCGGTGGGTTCGACCAAGCGCAGGATGGCACGTCCGGTGGTGGTTTTTCCACAGCCGGATTCGCCGACCAAGCCAAGCGTTTGGCGCGGGTAGACTTTAAAGCTGATGCCATCGACGGCGCGCACGTAATCGTAGGTTCGCCGCAGCAAGCCTTTTTTGAGGGGGAAGTAGACCTTCAAGTCTTCGACCACCAAGGTGGGCTCTTCGCTCGATACCGGCATTTTGTCGCGCCCGGCGTTGACCAGTTCGGTGAAGCGCTCGTCGCCGAGTTCTTTTGCGATAACGACGCTTTCGCCCTGTTCGTCCGTTTGAACTTCCATGAAGTCGGTCACGGTCGGAAGACGCTTAAAAGTGCTGTCGAGTCGCGGACGACAGGACAAAAGGCCGCGGGTGTAAGGATGTTTTGGGTTCTCAAAGATCTGCTCGACCGAACCCGTTTCCACCAGCTTGCCGCGGAACATAACGGCCACATCATCGGCAATTTCGCCGATCACGCCAAGGTCGTGGGTGATGAACAGAACCGCCATGCCGCGGCGGTCGCGCAGGTCGCGGATAAGATCGAGAATTTGCGATTGAATCGTAACATCAAGAGCGGTCGTCGGTTCGTCGGCGATGAGCAGGCGCGGGTTGCAGCTTAAGGCCATGGCGATCATCACGCGCTGTTTCTGGCCGCCGGACATCTCGTGAGGGTAGCGGTCGACACTATGCGCCGGATCGGGGATGCCAACCTCGGTGAAGAGTTCGACGGTGCGTTGCCGTGCCTCTTGTTTGCCGATGTCCTCATGCAGGCGCAGCGCCTCCATCACCTGCTCGCCCACGGTGAACACCGGGTTGAGGCTGGTCATCGGCTCTTGAAAGATCATCGCCATCTCTTTGCCGCGCATTTTGCGCAGAGCCGCGGCGCCGGTCGTTTGCAAGTCGCGGCCTAAGAAGCTGATCTTGTCGGCTTGAACCTCCGAGATCGCTTCGGGTAACAAGCCCATAACGGTCAGCGAGGTGACTGACTTTCCTGAGCCTGACTCGCCGACGACACCGAGCGTGCGTCCAGCACGGATGTTCAGCGAAATATCATCGACCGCCTTAACCACACCGCCTTCGGTGTGAAAGTAGGTTTTCAGGCCTTCAATTTCGAGAACGCTTTCGGGATCGTGCATAAACGCTGCTCCTGACTGGGCGAAGCCCATACCCAGATTAGCGCCTTGGTAAAACAGCTTTCCTAATAGGGCAGCCCGAGTCGTTTGAAGATAATGTGAACCAACCAGGCGGGCCCTACAAAAAGAAACTGTAAGTCCTCAAGGAAACTAGGTTTTTTGCCCTCGATATGATGTCCGATGAATTGACCGATCCAGGCGACGGTGAAGATGATCACACAAGTCCAGAGCAGCGAAAACGACGAGTCTTCGAGCGCCAAAATGCCCCAAACACAAAGCGCCGTGAAGAGCAGCATAAACGCCGCAATATTGAGGCTGAGCCGAGCGTAAAAGCCGAACAGTAAGCCGATCATTGTTAGGGTGCCCAGGTTTGCGAACGCGGCAAGGTCAGCGCCGAAGACGAGTTCTGCAAAGGGAAGCGGGACGCACCACAGCAGTCCTAAGGTCGCAAAGACGATGGCCGGAACGCAAATCCAATGAATCACCTCGTTGGTTGGGTTTTGGTGACTCTCGCCGTAGGCATCGAACCATTCATCAGCGCTGCGCATTAGGGTTGCCTTTCGTTGGCAGCGCGCAGGCGGCGCGCCAATTCGCCGGCGAAGTGCCGGTAGAAGCCGGCGGCCAAATTGGGGTGGGTTTCAAGGAGGTGGGAAAAGTCGTCGTGTTCGATGCTGAGCACGGCAAGCGCCGTGGCGGAGCGCACTTTGGCGGATGCCGGGCCGTCGTCAACCAGGGCCATTTCGCCAAACCAGGACCCGGCGCCGAGCTCTGCCAGCACGTCACCGTGATTGCTGTGAACGCTGGCTGTGCCTTGAATGAGCACATACAGTTTATGGTTCGGGCTGCCCGCCTCGATCAGCACCTCTCCCTTGGGGATGCGCTGCCTATCGAAAGCGTCGTAGAGCACGCGCATCTGCGGCAAGTTTAGACCGGCCAGCAGCGGGTGTTGCTGCAACACGCCAATGCCAGCACGAACTCGGTCGTTGTCGAATTCTTCTTGAGTGACCTCGGGGCGAGAAGGCGGTTTTTTGCTGCCTCCGGAGACGCACGTCTTGAGGCGAGTCGCGACGTCTTTATAGCTCAAATTCCAGCTCGCTAATTGCTCTAGCGCGAGCGTAGCCGCAGCGAAATCTTGGCCGTCCATGTAAATGACTGCGAGTTCGAGGAAGAGATCGGCGTTGCCCTCTTCAATCGGCGCGTTATTAATGCCCATCTGCAAGCGCCGAATCGCTAGACCGCTCATCTGTGCCTCGTGCAGGCCGCGGGCTGCGAGCAAGCAGGCGCTGCGAAAACTAAAGTCTTCAGGGGGAACTTTTTGCAGCAAGGGGATGGCGCGATCTGAGCGGCCGGCAGCCAGCAAACATTCGCCAGCGCGAAAGATTTCGCCGGCGCGCTCAAAGGCCATGCCAGCTTTGAGTTTGTTATCGAGGCGCAGCCATAATTCACCGGCTTTGGTAAAGCTGCCGCTCGCTTCGTAGCAGATGGCAGCCCGGGCAAAGACCTTGGCGCGCCAATACATCTCGGCGGCGTTGGCCGGGTCGCCCGCCTTTTCGTACATCTGTCCGGAGCGAGCGTAATCGGTCAGTTGCTCAAAGCATTCGGCCACCAAGCGAAAGTGACGCGCCTTGTAAAACATAGTCGCCAGTTTACCGAGGCGTTCCTTTTCTCGCCCTGTGCGCTCGATCAGCAGATAGCCCAAGTCGGTGCGGCTCTTCGAATAATGATCGATGGCCGCATCGAGCCTATTGGCCGCGAGATGCGATTCGGTGATGCGTAGCTCGTCGGCGTCGTGACTGTTCATGTTCATCCTTTTGTAGGCCGGGCTGGAACATGGACAAAAGTGGGGGAGGAGAAAAGCCCCTCTCGCCTTAGCCTAGGATTTCGAGCCCTTTGGTCTCGACACCTTTTGCGGCAGGTCGAATCACTTCTTCGATTCCGCCGACCAGATCGTAGCCATGGACTTCATCGATGCGAAGTCGCACCAAATCGCCGGGCTCGGCCCAACCGTCGTTGATGTAGGTGATGCCGTCGATTTCCGGGGCTTGGCCGTTGGAACGACCTTGCAGCAACAGTTCGGTTTCGTCGCTGACACCGTCGACTAGGACCTCGATGCATCTACCGATAAGGGCTTTGTTGTGCCGCTCATGAATACCTGCCTGAAGTTCCATGATGGCGGCTTGCCGATCGGCTTTGATTTTTTCGCTCACCTGACCGTCGAGAAGAGCGGCTGGCGTCCCCTCTTCTTGGCTGTAGCGAAACACGCCGACGCGCTGGAATTCCATCTCCTCTACGAAGTCGTAGAGCGCCTGGAATTCTTCTTCTGTTTCACCTGGGTAACCGACGATAAAAGTGGTGCGCATGGTGAGCCCAGGCACTTCGGCTTTGAGTCGGTGCAAGATGCTGCGGATTTTTTCGGGCTGGGTGGCGCGTTTCATGCGTTTGAGCATGGCGCCATCGATATGCTGAATCGGCATATCTAAATACGGCAACACCTTCGGGTGGTCGCGCATCAACTCGAGCAACGGCTCTTTAATGTTGCGCGGGTAGGCGTACATCAGACGAATCCACGATAAACCTTCGATTTCGGCGAGCTGGGCTACTAGGTCGTGCAATTGGGGGCGCCCTGGGAGGTCGACACCGTAGGCGGTGAGGTCTTGCGCCACTAAAATGAGTTCTCGCACGCCGCTGTTAGCGAGCCGCTTGGCTTCGATCACAAGATCGTCGATCTCGCGACTGTTTTGCAGGCCGCGCAGGGTGGGGATGATGCAAAAGGCGCATTTATTCGAACAGCCTTCGGCGATTTTTAGATAGGCTGTATGGCGCGGCATGGAGTTGACCCGAGGTACTGCCGAGGTGGCTACAAAGTCGGGGTCCGAGACGATGCGCCTTGGCATGCCTGCGGCACGAGCCAGTACTTCGCCGATTTTTGCGTATTCGGCGGTGCCCAAAAAGTAATCCACTTCGGGCATCTCTTCAGCGAGTTGGTCGGCGTAGCGTTGCGCTAGACACCCGCTCACCACCAATGCTTTGCATCGCCCGCTATTTTTAAACTGAGCCATGTCCAAAATGGCGTCGACGCTTTCTTCTTTGCTCGCTTCGATAAAAGCGCAGGTGTTGACGACGATCGCTTCGGCACGCTCGGGATCATCGACTGCCTGCCAGCCCTGAACCCCAAGGATGGCCAGCATGTGTTCCGCATCAACTCGATTTTTCGGACAGCCTAAACTGACAAAATGAACGTTGCGATCTGGGATCATAGCGGGCTCCTTGAGGGCTTCTCCCTAGCGGCCCTTTGCCCAGACCGGTACCAAAAACTCAGTTGGCAGAAGGTCCTTTAGCGATGAGCTTTTTGAGCCCGGTAGACTTGCCGGCGCATTAGCGTTTACCTAGGCGGCAAGAGGAGAGCCGACGTGAGTCTTTTTCGCTGCTTAGTGTTGATGATGATGATGCTCGGCACGGCGTGTTCGACCGAGGTGGTGCAGCATAACCTTAGTGAGCGCCAAGCTATTCAGATTCAGGTTTTGCTTGAGAACGCTGGGATCGAAGCGGTCAAGCTGCGTGACCCCAAAGCGCGCAAACCAACTTTTGCTATCAAGGTTCGCAGCGGCGAGGCCGCCAAGGCGCGCCGCTTGCTGGTGTCCCGAGATATGCCGAGGCGCGAAAGTGCAGGCATGTCCGAAACCTTTTCTGCTGATCCGGGCTTGATCCCGACGGCCATGCAGGAGCGCGCTCGTCTCATCGCCGCTCTCTCGGGTGAGGTGGAGACAAAGCTGCGCATGGTCCCTGGCGTTGCCGATGCTCATGTCACTGTGGTGTTGCCTGACGAGGATCCGATGCGCGACCCGGATGCCGCCGAGAAGCGCGCGACGGCGTCGGTCGTTTATCGTTATTTGGTGACAGCAGAAGCCGGGGAGAAGCCGCCCCTCGAGACCGGCGACTGCAAATCTTTGGTGGCCGCTGCGGTACCCGGTTTGAGCGCTAATGATGTTGTTGTGATCGCACGACCAGCTATCGCCGACGTTTTTGAAGAGATCAAAGGCGACCCGACGGTTAGTTTTCTCGGGGTGCGCGTGCATCCGAGCAGCCGCGGTCGCTTTCGCACGGTTGTCTTTGGTTTGCTCGGCGTGTCTTTGTTGAGCCTGATGGGGCTCGGGGTGGTGCTGTTGCGCCGTCGCCAAACGGCAGTTTGAGCGATCCGGCGCGTCAAGCGGCGCTAACCTGGGCCTTAGGCACCCGCGGTAATCTCCAAATGCTCGACATGTTGGCGCCAGAACGAGCAGAGAGTCTGCGCCTGGGAGTAGAAAAAATCCTTGAGTTGCCGCGCGAGCAACGCATCGCCTTTGCGGCTCGGGAAGCGCGCCGTTTGGCTGCGTCTCGTTTGCGCCGTGGTCTAGAGGGTATTGATCCCTCGTGGATCGTTGAGGCGCTGCGCGGGGAGGAGCCCTATTTGGTAGCCTCCACCTTAGTCTTTTTGCCCACGCCGGTTCGCCGTAAGGTGATAAAAATGTTGCCGCGCAAAGTGCGCGAAGCGATGCCCGACCGCAAGGCGATGAGTGGTGTTGACCAAATCTGGTTAGTGCGCGCTCGCGATGTGCTTGACCGTCGTATTCAAGCCTTGCTTCCCGACCTCAAAAGCGGCGGGCACATCGATGTCTTAGCCCTTGAAGGGCGCCTGCGAGCCTTGGGCAGAATCGAAGCTGCGCTCGGTTTGTATCGGGTTGGTCGAGCGGCCTTGGCGCGCTTTGTAGCTTCTATGGATGAAGAGCATCGCGGCGCCGTTCAAGAACAGCTCAGAGCTGCTGATCAGCAGCCCGAGACGCGCATGGAGCGCGCTGAGCGCTTCTGGGGTCGGGGCGCTGGTACCGATCAGAAGCCGGAGGATCTGCATCTGCGCGCCGGACTTTGGCAGTTGGCGCATGTACTCAGCGAAGAGCCTTGGGAAGGTTGTTTACGCAGTCAGTTTCTCTACCTGCCACGGCGTTGGGTGAAAGAGTTGGAGATGATGGCTGACAAAATACGCGTCCCAGAAGAGGGTTTCGCCGAAACCTTGCTCGGTGAGCTCGACCTGCTCGCGGGAGAGAGTTGATGGCGCGCATCGTCAAAGCGGCAAAAGGTCAGGCTCAAGAAGGGCGGGCTCGCGTCGCTCAACATGTCGAAGATGCTCAGGAGCGAGCTGCCGAAAGCGTTCGCTTGGCTGCCGAGGAGGGCTATCAGCAGGGCCGCAGCGACGCCGGCGATACCATGCGCCAGGTCGAGGCATTGGAAGCCGAACTGTTCAGCGACACAGACCGCCGCGTCCAGGGAGCGGCGCAGAGTTTGGTCGAAGAGGTGCTGCGCGCTGAGGTTGTCAGTTCCGAGGGATTTTTGGCGATGGTCCGCCACAGCTTGCGCGCCATGCGCCGCGGGCGCGAAATATTTTTGAGGGTGCATCCTGATCGCGCCCAACATCTGCAAAACAACAGAGACAGTTTGGTTGCTGTTCTCGGTCGCGCGCGAACCATCGAGATCCGTGAGGACATCAGCTTGCCGATCGACGGCTGCGTGGTTGAGACAGACGCCGGCGTACTCGATGTTGGCCTTGAAACTCAACTCGGCGCACTTTTTGAGGGCATGGACCGATGAGTTATCGTCGCAGCAGAATCATCCGTCGAGCAGAAGTCGAGAGCGCAGCCCAGTTAGGGCTCTTACGCGCCCGTGCCGTCGATCGGGCGCGCCTCATGATCGAGCGCGCCCAGGGCACTGCCGACCAGGCTCG
>JAPKCE010000087.1 GCA_028823075.1 Myxococcota bacterium | reverse complement strand
CTTCAGCACCGCAGCGACCAACGGGTCTTGGCGCAGCGTCTTTTGCCCTTCAAAGGCATCGGCCGCTTGAGCGCTCATGGCTACAAGGAGAACGGCTAGAAGGCTAAGCCTGCCCAGCGTCGATCGAAAACTGTTCATGGGAATTCCTGGAGATCGAAAAACTATCCGTGGCCGAGCTTAAACACGCTCGGCCTGAAGTGATCGAAACACACGGGAATCAGAGGATATAGCTACAGTTGGCCACAAAAATCCGCAGGCTTGGCGGCGGTAGAGCCCGTGCTGCTCCAGGCTCAGCGAGCGACTGGGCAACGGTAATTGATGGTCGGGGCGCAAAGTCTTCAAGCCGAGCGACCAAGCCGCCGAATTGGGGGGTAGGCGCCGCGGTTTCAGCAACAGCGCTGGGAGTTCTCCCCTGTACCGAGACCTCGTTGCAGCAGGACGCTTCGCTCAGCGAAGGGCCATCGGTCATGGCGATATCTGCATGTACACAGCAGCATTTTGGACCGATTTCACCGCTCATATTGCAGAAAAACAGCAACTCGGAGAGCCCTGCCGCAGGCAGCGCCAAAAGAATGGCTAAGCTCAGCATAAAGCTGCGCTGTCTCAGGGTTCGCAATGGGCGCGCCAGGGACTTTACCATGAGACTAAAGTAATGGGCATTGATGACTTGTCAATTGATGCGTTTCTCAATTGACGCTCTGGTCAACAGATTGTTGCTCTTTTATGGCCTCACGGTCCGAAGCGTTATCGAGCTTTTCATCGAGCTTGGGGTCGAGGTGTTCATCGAAATAGAGTTTCTCAACCGCGGCTAGTTTTTTCTTGGTCTCACGAACCCAGATGTTGTCGACGCCCGTTCGTTGAGCGAATTCCAAGGCTGATGTCCACGTGCGCATCGCTTTTTTCAACAAAACCGCGACCTTTTTAGTGAGCTCTCGTTTGTACTCCAAACCTTGCAACTCGGTGAGGTCTGCCGGCCGCGGCAACTGCTGCATATGGGCGTAGAGATACTGGTACATGCTACCGACCTGATGTGCTGCCGCACTCGCCCAGCCGAAATGCCCAGCGCGGATGGCGCGCACGTATCGGGTCTGAGCGTCGAGCAAGTGATCGCATTTAACATCGAGCAGACGCGCCATTTCGAGGGAATTGCTGCTGCCCGCCAAGTCGACCTGACGAAACTCAGTGCGATGCAGTTCGCCCAAGTAAAAGTGGGCCTGACCGACGTAATACTTATCGTCCAAAAACTCGCTCTGGCTCTTGAGGTTATGGGTGTTCAGGCCCTGTTCAAAGGCAGCCTTGGCTGGCTGCATCTCGCCGTTCATAAACAGGCCAACGCCTAAACTGATATGGCTGGCGATGGCCATCTCGGTGGGCAAAGCGAAATTTTGGAGCAAGCCGGAGAAAACGTCGACGACCTCATCATAATTGCGCTTTGTCGCGTAGCAAGAACCCATCGCAAAACGGGCGTCGACATAATCCTCGGTGTCATTTTCGGGGTCGAGCAAGTCCACTGACTCTTCGTAACGAGGAATCGCCTCGCCGCAACGCCCAAGTCGCTGCAAACAGGACGCCGAACCCAGCAGGGCATAAACCCGTTGAACGGCGTGAGGATGTTCTGCCAGCAAGCGGTTCCAGATGATTAATGACTTGGACCAAAGACCTTCATTTTGGGCTGCATGGGCGAGTTCGTAGAGCGCCGCCGAGGAAAGACCGCCGAGCGGATCGGGCATCGCTTTGCGCTCGCCAAGATGAAGAGTCGGGATGGGTCGACCGACGATATGCGTGGGTGCAAATTGGTGGCGAGTTACGCGTCGCTTGGTGGGCTCGGTAGTAGCGCTCCGAGATTTCGGGACGCTGCTGCAAGCGCTAACAGCGCCAACGATGAGCAAACAAAGAACCCTCACCTTTTAGCACCAAAAAATTGGGGGAATTGATCGGCGATAAGCGCCAGGTCGGCCAAGGTCTGAGGCTCCCGTTCCAGGCGAGCGATGGCATGCACCGAGATGCCTCCGAGTTGCGCCTGGAGCTGCTTCAGGCGTTGGTCGTCACGCAAAGCCTGGCGGCGGCGCACTTCGGCACGATTATCCGCAAACTGCTTCCAAGCTGGGTCGGGCTCGCCGCTCCACTCCTCGAGCGGCGGCGGCGCCACCATGCGATTCGCAAAGGCAGAATGAAGCTCCAATTGACGCCGCTGAAGATCGGCGATGAGATTTTTTGCGGCGACTTCGCCTTCGCGATCGGAGGCTGTGACCAAGATAAACTGAGCCTGTTTTTGCAGTTCCTGCACCTCGCGGCCGCGCTCGCCCATGTACACAAAGACCTCGCGTGACAGGCGCATGAAATCGATCAGATCGTCGAGCATCTGTTGACCGGTAAGCCGAGCCAGCACTTTGAGTACCAAGGTTCGAGACAGACGAAAGCCGCCTCCTCCGATCAACAACTCGAGAATTTTGGCGTCCATGAAACTAGCAAACTTTTTGGGTGCGTCGAGAAACCCCAGCGCGTCGTGGGCGGGTGGAGTATCGAGCACCACATGATCGAAGTCACCCTTTTCGAGCAAATGCGCCAGATAATCGCTGGTGATGATCTCAGCGCTGCCGCCAAGTTCGTCGCGCAGATGCTGGTAATAACGATTCGCCAGTAAACGTTTCACTTGCGCCTCGGGCATGCCCTTGGCCGCGGCGCAGCGCGCCACCATATCGTCCCAGGCTTGAGGCCGATCAAGAGTTGCCGCGAAAAAATTGGGCTCGCCGGCAACCGCCCCGGGTTCGTGACCGAGCCCTTCGCTGCCCAAGGCCTGCGCCAATCTCTTGGCTGGATCGACCGTCACCACCGCACAGCGTTCGCCGCGACGCGCACAGGCCAGCGCCATCGAGGCCGCCAAGGTGGTTTTCCCGACGCCTCCCGGGCCGAGTACGATGGTCAAACGGGTCATAACTTCAAACCACGAAAATAGGCGGCCATTTCACGAACGACCGCTGCGCCATCACCGGGAAACTCGGGTACATCGACCCGCGGAACACCGATCTCGGCGGCCGTTTCGCAGAGCCGTCGTTGTTCGCTGCGCGAGCGCTCGGCCTCGGAAACGAGAAAACGGCGCCAAGCACCTAGAGCCTCTCGCGGTTCGTCCTGCGGAGCTTGCGGTAAGGCGCGATTGCCGATGAACAAGCCCAATGAGACCTGAGCACGCTCGCGCAGTGCGTCGGCTAGCTGTAGCGACTCTCGACAACTCATGGCGCTGGGCAAGCTCACGACATGCACCCGAGTCAACGCGGGGTCGCGCAAAAAATCCATCACCGCAGCGGTGTCTCGACGCATGGGTCCCGGCGGCGCCATCTGATGGATCAGCGTCGGCGAGCGCAACAAAGTCAGGGCATGACCGCTGGCCGGAGCCTCGATCACCACATGATCAAAAGGCGCGCTGCTGTCTTCGAGAGTATGCCAGCGCAGTTTGCCAAGTTGGTTGACCGCGTTAAGGCCCGGGACAAAGTCGAGCAAGCTTCGCACCAGCCGATTAGCGAAAACCAGACGCGCCATACGCTCAAACTTTAGAACCTTGATCGCATATTGTAAGCGCGCCGCTTCACCGGTCATGGCCACTGCCCAAACGCCGGGAAGCACTTCGCGCTCTTGGGAGCTTAGAGGAGCGCAACCGAGCAAGCGTGAGGTGTCATCGGCGCCATCGAGAGTAGCGAGGAGCACCCGCTTTGAACCGTCGTCCGCTAGCGCCAGAGCGAGCGCTGCCGCAACAGCGGACTTACCCACCCCACCTTTTCCGGTGACGATCTGTACGCGGCTTCGAGTCAATTCGTGCATGCCCGCTTGCTAGCGCGAAAGGGTGCCGAGGACCAAGGGGGCATATTGCGACTTTACGCGCCCCTTGCGCCGAAGGAGCACAGCGGTCAGTTAAGCTTGTATGAGATCCATACTTCATTTTTTGCTGCTCCTAACCGCCGCTGCTTGCGGCGGAATCACGGGCGAGCTCAAGAACGCTGACGGTGTTGTGCGCAACGTCGATTTGAGCGGTGCTGTTTTTGCCTGGGTTGATCAAAGCGACGCTGATTTAGTCTCATGGGAGAGCCCGCGGTTGATGCTGGCGTTCACCGGTCTTTCGACCGACACCAGCGATGACCTGCTCGAACTCTCAGGCTCGGACTTAGCGAATCTGCAACTGCGCTTCGCCACGGGTGACATCGTGGCGATGATCATCCCCGATGCGGCGCGCCAGAGCGGGACGACGACCCTTGAGGCCGATTTGGTTCCCGGCGCCTTTCGCTGCCCCCCTTTGAACCAGCCCTTGGTCAACAGCCAAGCGATGGCCTGTTTCAACGCGGCGCCGGAACGTCTCGAAGCCGGCGCCGAATTCGATGCTTTTGCACCCATCGGTCGCAAGGTCACCCTCAGCATTAAGCTCAATGAGGGTGGGCGCAGCACGGGAGAAAACATTTCGGGCACCTTGACCCTGACGATCAGCCGCCTTGAAAGCGACAGTGATGAGGCGGTAATCGGTACCATCAGCGGAGAGTTTTCGAACCAACTCATCGGCGAGCGCTTGGCCGAACGCAATCTGCTGATGCTCGGTGGTGCGCAGCCATGAGACGCCTTTTGTTGCTCGTGCCGATGATCGCTTGTGGCACTGACGCCAGCTCAAACCTCGAGTTACAAAGTGGAAGCTTCGAAGGCGAGCGCAGCCCGCGGTTGAGCGGTACAATGATGGCGTGGAATGACGCCACGACCTTTAATAATGGTTATCAAGAGCGAGATGAAGCGGCCTTTGAGGCCGTGGCCAGTGAGGCGGTGTTCGAGGCAGGCCAAGATCTGCTCGGCCTGAGCGGCAGCGACTTCCTCGACGCGGTCCATGCCTTTCGCTTTGGTGATGCTTTACATTTGCGCATCAACGAAACCGACAGTCTACGGCAAGGTGATGAACTGCAACTCAACTCGGATGAGGGTAATGCGCGCTGGCAACTGGCCTTCAAACTTGGTGCAGAAGCGCTCAACGGCGACGCTGAACTCGACGATCCCCGGCGTGGGTTTCGCCTCCCCGGCCGACTCGTCGCCACACTACGCATCAACGCATTGAGTCGCGACTCGAGCGATCGCATCAGCCAAATGAGCGCGGAATTGGAGCTTAGAGTCGAGCGTTGTCCGCCGAGCGAACATAACCGCGGCGAGGGCGAAGCCTACCGCCCGGGTTCGCTCAAAGCGCAACTTAACTTCTCGCCGATGAGCGAAAGGTTAGCCGAGCATAATCTGAAGCTACTTCTGGGCTTGTCGCCGCTGCCGCTTCCAGACAACAATGGCTTTGAGTTTCCTGGCTTCACGCGCAATTGCCGCAACAACCCGCGCCCCCCTATCGACTAAAGAGAAGCGAACACGACGTGGAATTAGAAAAGCTTCAGGCCGACTTTGCCAACGACCCCAGCGGCGACGCCTACTACCATTTGATCGCTCGCTACGTCGAACTCGGCCGGGTGGTCGAGGCTTTGGTCGTTGCCAAAAAGGCGGCGGCGTCTAAGCCCCAGGATTCGACGGCGGCGCGCATGCTCGGCTGGGTGCTGTTGGTGCAAAACAAAGTCGACAGAGCGTTAACCGAGTTGCTTCGTTCGCTCCAACTCGACGCTGGCGATTACGAAGCACGGTTTCTCTACGGGCTGGGTTTAGAGCGCCAAGAGCGAACCCAAGAAGCGCAAATCCAATTTGACTATGTCTTACTCGCTCATCCGCAACACGCTGGGGCTACCGAGGCGAAGGGGCGCTGCGCAAGCCCGCAACCGCTCGAAGCCGAAGAGCGCGATCAGGTGGTCGAAAAAACCATCATGATGGCCGCCGTCGACATTCTCTCATCTCGCGATATGACCGCAAGCGTCGCGGCCATTGTAGATAAAGATGAGGAGCCTCTCGCCGCTCTGGCTGACGAGGCCAAGGCAGCTGTCGATGAGGGGATCAAGGCGCGGCAGAACAAAGAACAACGGGTTGAGCGTGAAGAGTTGGTCGAGGCGCGCCAAGAACCAGCCGAGCAAAGCAATCCCAGTTCTTCGGTCGAGGCGCCGCATCCAACTGCCGATCCCGCGGCTAAGAGCCTGCGTAACAAAGCGCTATTTTCAGCTGGCTTAGCCATTTTGATCGTCGCCCTGTTAAGCGCCCTCTACAATGTCTATTCGAGTTGGTCCGCCAACGAAAAAGCCCTTCAGGAGCGCTTTGCGCAGGCTGAACAAAGCTTTGTGAAACACCAACCGGCGTATCTGCTGCAGGCTTTTTCGCAAAGCTCGAGCCTTGCCGAGTTGAGACCGCAACACCATCTGGCCATCGGTTTGGCGGCGCATGCTGCAGCTCGCTTAGCATCAGAGTTCGGCTGGCAACCTGGCTGGGACGAGGCGCGCAGCCTTTTAAAGCGTTTTCCGGCCGGGCTTACTTCCATCCATCATCGCAGCGCGGTGGCCCTCGTCGCGGCCAAGGACGGTGATTTTTCGGGTGGTATGGCAGCGCTCCAGTTAACTGCCCACGGGCGAGCGTTAAACCTGCCAATCTTTCGCAATTTGCGCGGCCTTTTACTGCATCATAAAGGTCGTAACGCCGACGCCCGAAAGGCCTTTCAAGATAGTGTAGCCAATGGTGCAGAGCATCCGGAATTGAACCTCCACCTGAGCCGTTTCGAGCTGGAAACTGGGCATCCTGGTGTGGCTCAAGCCTATGCTGGGCGTTTGCTCGCCGCCGCTGACCAAGCTCGTGGCGAGGCCGAGACGAAAGCTGCGAGCGAATTCCAAACAGCGCTAAAACTCGCCACTAAAAATGGGGGGGAGCCACCAACCAAGGCAGAAGAGGTTCCCGGTAATGCCTTTGCGGCCATCGAACACGGGCCTGCGCTCTTACTGCGTGCAGCCAGCTGGATGATGCGCTCCGAAGCTCTCGCTAAACCCGCGCTGAGCGACCTTCGGCGCAGCCTGGCGCTACCTATCTGCTCGGACAAAGCAACGAACAATTGTGTCTTTGAAGGGCAGCGCCAAACAGCTCACGCATTGCAAGCATTGGCCTTCATGCGGCTCGCTAAAGTCGACCAGGCGAATGAGGCAAAGTCCCTTGCCAAAGGCAGCTTCGATTCGCACCCATGGGTGCTCGTCGGACGCTCCTACTTTGCTAGCGACGACGGGCGCAGCGAGGAAGCCTTATCGCTCGCCGCCACCGCCGCCAAGTTGTTGCCCCACAGCGCCCTGCCACTGCTGGCACGCGCACCTGCGCAGAGTCACCGCGATAAACCGAGCGCTGCCGGAGATGAACTGGCGCTAATGGCCAAAACAGTTGCG
>JAPKCE010000693.1 GCA_028823075.1 Myxococcota bacterium | reverse complement strand
AGGACTGTCGTGTTGACTTTGAGTTGGGCAGCCTGCGGGGTGCCCTTCTTCGTTTTTTAGGCTTAGAAGTTTATATCACCCGAGATGCTGTTCTGTACCAAGCCTTGGACCATTGGCGAAAATGTACCCTGCTCCAAACCGTAGAGCATGCGGTACACGGCCAAGCTGCGGCTGACCCGCTTCACATAACCGCGCGTCTCTTTATAGGGGACCTCCTCCATGAATTGGGTGAGGTCCATATTGAGGCTGTTGGCGCGACGTATCCAACCGTCGGCGGCCGCCGGACCAGCGTTGTAAGCGGCCATCACCATCGGCAATTGGCCGTCGTAACGCTTGCTTAGTCCGGCCAGGTACCAGGTGCCCATAGCGATATTATGGTCGGGGTTAGTGAGGGCTTCTGGGTCGATCGACCGTCCTTCAAGGCGAGCCGCTATGAGCGCAGCCGTCGGAGGAATAATCTGCATCAGACCAACGGCTTCCGCGGGGCTTTCGACGGCCGGACGAAACTGGCTCTCTTCGCGCATGATGGCGTAAACCATGGCCAACGGAAGTTTCTCCATCTCGGCGCAACCATCGCAACGAGCAAACCAAGGCCTGGGGTAGGCCAGTTCCCAAAGCGCTCGATGCTCGGCTCCGGGCATGCCCGAAACGTAACGAAGGGCGCGGGTAGCAACGAGAAAGGCGGCGTGATGTGAAGCGGCACTGCGCAGGTCACTCCCCCATTGTTTCGCCTGCTGCGGATCGTTGGGAGTACTGCCTCGAAGCGCTATGCCGCGGGCCCAACGCTCATCGCCGAGGTTAGCGGCCACCGCCAGGCGCAACCGGGTCGAGGAGCTGCCCATGCTCAAAGTCTTGCGCTTAGCTTTGGATGAGGCCGAACTCACCTGGGGAAGCGAGGCGACGCGCAGCCCATAAAGGCTCTGAGGCCAGCGATCTCGCAGCACGTGAAAGCGCAGCAGCCCACCTTCGCTGTCACCAGCGGCAAAGGCGCTGCGCCCCGCCCAATAAGTGGCGCGAGCAGCCCATCGACGTTTTTTCACCACGAGATCATCGAAGTCCTAGACCGCTTCTTAAAAGGCGCCGCCCCCACAGCGACTCCAGGGCGCGAACCACCTCGCTCTCTCCCGCAGTTCCGAGCTGAGCCTGGTTTGTTCCGTTAGCCAGCCGAAAATCTGGCCAGCATCTTTGTATTGTCCCGCGCCGAACAGGCTCCAGGCAACGTAAAATAAGCGCTCCATGCGGAAGGCGCTGCTGTCGGTCGCCCAGGCCTGGTCAAAGAAGGCTGTTGCTGTCTCTGCATAGCGCCCGACCCGCGGTAAAACGATGCGGCGAGCTGTCATTAGGGCAGCTCGCCGGTGGTGCTTTTCGGGCATGTCGCGCAGCAGTCGATCGAGTAAGGCGACGCCCTCCACGGGATCAACTCTTCTCAGTTGTCGCCCCAGCACCAATTCGACCTCGAGCAGAAGGGTGGGGCGCTTCGCATACTTGCTGCGCAGAGTT
>JAPKCE010000692.1 GCA_028823075.1 Myxococcota bacterium | reverse complement strand
GTGCCGCCGGCGCCGAGTAGGGTGACCAAGCGCTGGCCTTGTGCCACTCGCCTTTCAAGGTCTTCGATTTCCGGCTCACGCCCAAAAAATGAGTCCAGACGCGCGGGAAGGTTAGTCTTTTTGAGGTTCGGCGTTTTGATCCGAGGAAAGCTGCGAGCGGCGAGGGGAGTAGGCAGAATCTGGCGCAGATGTTCGCGCCGCTCGAGCCCCTTGAGCGCATGTTCGCCCAAGTCGATCACCTCGGCGCCATCGGCCTGCCCGTTGATCTCTTGCCATGTTGAACCGCTGACTAGAATCTGCCCACCATGCCCGGCACCACCAACCCGCGCACTGCGGTTCACCATCCCGCCAAAATAATCCATGCGCCCAGTGTTCGGGTCGGGCTGGCAAATCGGCTCGCCGGTATGAGCACCCATGCGCACCCGCAGGCCACGCAGCACCGGTGTGCCGTCCTCGGCCAGCACTTCGCTCGCTTCCTCCTGACCCACGACCTCAGCCGGCCAATCAGCGGCCATCAGTCGCTCTTGAACCTGCAAACACCAGCCCACCGCAGCCGGCGCCGAAGCAAAGGCGACCATAAAAGCATCACCCTCGGTCTTGACCTCATACCCCTGAGCTGCGCCCAGCGTTTCGCGCATGATCGCATCGTGCAAAGCGAGCGCTTCACGCATACCGTCCGGCGCATGATCCCAAAGCACGGTCGAACCCTGCACATCGGTAAAAACTAGCGTGACTCGGCCAGTCGGCGCATCGAGCATCGAGATCTCCTGGAGTGCTTGTAGAACGCCGCGACGGTAGCTGTGAAGAGGGCGCGATCGATCGGCCGCTCGACGCCGGCTCGATGACAGCGCCATTTAGCCACCTTGCCCAAACTCGCATCCATGGCCAATCTCATAGTGTCATGAGAAAGAGGATCAACGCGTGCGTTTCCCAGCGGTCATAATTTGCTTGTTCCTCGCTGGATGCGGAACGCTCGTGGAGTCACCTTGGCAAAACGCGCCGGCCGACCAGGCGCTGGATGCCTCGATACCGACCGATGCGGGCATGGCGATACCACCTGCCGATACCGGAGGGCCACCCACGAGTTGCCAAGGCAACGACGATTGCTGGTTTGGCGAAGGTTGCTATGCGCAACGCTGCATCGATCTGCTGCTCCTCCAAAGTGACTACGAGCGCAGGCCGGTCACCAACGACTGGCATCGTGTCACGGTCCAGGTGGTCGACCGTGAACTCGAATGGAGTAATGCGGCCGATGTTGCTTGGGCTATGGAGTTTCGTGCTGGCAAGTTGTGGACGATGATCGACTGTCCTTACGGGGTTCAGGAACTCGTTCTCGAGTTCGAGGCGCAGCTTGTTACAGGCATTTGGTTTCAGTCCGAACTCTACCAGCGCGTCGATTGAAGTCGATTGAAGTCGCTTGAAAGCGCTCTTGCCCGTCGCTTAAGCTGCGTTGATTCGCAGCCTATTGGCTTGAGCTCCGGTTCGGTCTTGTGATGCAGGC
>JAPKCE010000691.1 GCA_028823075.1 Myxococcota bacterium | reverse complement strand
CTCCAGGTCAATACTCGGTAACGACCGGCTGGTACGGTCATCGCAAAGGCAGCAACGCCATGACCGGCGTCTGGGCATCGTACCGACAAGCGCCGATCACCAACTCAATCGCCTGTATCGTCGGGCGCGACGCACGCTCCAACACCCGTGACGGCACACCCGCCAACACCATCGATTACGACGGCCATCGCTGGCGCTATCAGGACTACGGCCTGCGCTATTTTGACGAATGCTTCTTGTTGGCTGCCAATGCCGGCGCCAACATCATTACGCCCTATACCATCGGCCAAACCGGGGACAACTACTGGCTTCACAGCGTCCATATGTGCAATACCTACGAGTGGATCACCTCGAATGGCACGAACTTCGCTAATGACAACGTGGGCGGTGGGGTGAGGTCGAGTCGTCGTAGCTGCATGGTCGGCTATATCGACAATTAGCCCTGCTCGCCCTTGGAGTCAGAACCAGTTCAAGGCGCTTCTATGACCAGTCGAAAACCAATGGTCGGCAATCGAGCGACCTCCTGATAAATGTTTTAGCGCCACAGTGGTTTCATGGCTGGATAGATAAAAGTTGTTGATGGTGACCTCATGGATCGGAGCCTCGTCACCAAACCCCATGCCATCACCGCTGCGCCCTACCGCCGCTGCACCACCACCCGATCGACCCGCATATAGCTGATATCATGCCAGAATATGCGCGTTTCCATGCGGTGCCCAGCGCGCCCCAAGTTGTTAAAATTGAGGGTAAAGTCTTGGTAGCGAAAGGGGGCATTAAATTGGGAGCGCAAGACATCTTGAATTACCAAAATTTCGCCCGTGTCAGCGTCATAGATATCGAGCGTCGCAACGATTTCTGGCTGCGCGTTGGCGACGTCGACCATCAGCCGAAAAGAAGCCGATAACTCGCCTTCGGACCAGTCCTGCGCAAAGGGTCCAAAGATCATGTGACCTGCCTGGTCGGGCCCTACCCACGCCGACCAGCCGTCGGCTTCGGCGCGCCCGACTGCATGCTGCAGATCTCGCTCGGCTTCGTAGAGCCATTCTAAGGCGATGGGGGCTCTGGCTTCGTGGTGTACCGTCAGGCGACGTCGGGCTTCAAAGCTCTGCGTGCCGCCGGCGACGGCGCCATGAATCAAGCCGCCGCCCATCTCGATGCCACCGTGAACGACGCACAGGCAAAATCCGCTATCGTCGTTGTCCTCGGGCCCGTAATTGCCGACGGTAAACGAGCGGCCATCGGCGTAGGAATTAAAGTTGCTGAGCGAGACGGGCTGACCAGCCCAGCCGAGCACCACATCGTGCGAGGGCACGTCGTCGGGCAAGCGGGTCCACTCGCCTGGTGCAAAGGTGATGCGCCGGCCCGACCAGTTTACACCCACTTCACGTTCGTTAACCCGCATCCATCGGTTGAGTCGCTTGAGAGGGTGAGCCGCCGGCCATTCGGTCATCACGAACCCACCGATGAAACTGTAGGGCCCATCGAGCGGTGGATTGCCTGCCG
>JAPKCE010000690.1 GCA_028823075.1 Myxococcota bacterium | reverse complement strand
TGGACATCACTGATGCCGCCCACGAGCACAACGCGGCTATCATCCACGCTTATAGCCGCATGATCGGCACGTCGGTATTCGGCGCCAGGACCCATGGTCAAAATACTCGACCAAGGCTGCTCATTAACATCGGTCAACCAACTCAGGAAGCCCTTGGTTGTGAACAAGAAAGCGCTACCGAGAACGTCTTCATTGCCCCGACTATCAACAAAAGCGCGCCCGCCCGCGAGCAGAACCGTGTCGTTTCCAATAAGGGGTGCACAATGGAAAGCACGACCGCCACCCGGAGCGGAAGGAAGCGGAATGTAGGTACCGGTCGAAGGGTCGAAAAGCTCGGCTGATGAGGCGTCTCGAATTCCTCGGTTTTCGCCCTCGGGGATGACGCAACGGTCGCCAGAATCGCAATTGGTACGCCCACCGACAATAAGCACCTTACCAATGCTCGGAATGTAGGTTGCGGTATGCCCGAAGCGACCAACGTTCATCTGGCTGCAGATATCTAAAGCGCTGCCACCGTTGTAGCTCATCGCCAAATCCGTGGTCGGGCTAAAGCGCCCGGCCTCGAGCAGCGGTAAATAAACCGGGCCTTCGGGCTGATTGTCGGGGGTGAACCAAACATGGCTCGTCGAGCCATAACCAAGTAGATCTTCCGGCGCGAAATCAGCGCTAGAAGAGCGCGAACCGTACCAGCGAACTTGAAAGGCCGAGTCGATCTCATCGTTGGAATCAAAATGAGCAGGCAAGGCAGGCACGCTCAAACCCAGGGCGGAAAACGGACCTGAGGTTGTGCCCAGACCGTCAGCGAGCGCCACATTTCGACCCGTTGGATCGGTAATCTGTAATTTCACCGACTGCAGGGACGCGTGGAAGTCGCGATTGCGGCACATAAAAGCCGCGCGCAGATCCAGATCGACCGTGGGCGAACAGGCACCGAGCAAGGAGGCGCCGACGAACACAAGCATACAACGAGACATCATTGGGGAACCGTCCAGGTAACGTTGGCGTTCACCGCCGAAGGAGCTGCGGCGTAGGACAACCAAAGAGCGATGCCGCCGCCGACAACACCAATACCGACCGCGCTAACTCCAGTGATCAAAGGCCAGTTAACACGACTTCTGCTGCGTTTCCGCAGGCGTTTCGGTCCACCTTTAATACCCCAGTCATCATCAATTCTCGCACGACCGCGACGCGACCGACGCTTGCCTTTGGCGCGCCCAGCGGATCGCGGCTCCTCATTCCCCGCTTTGCGCGCTCGACGACGATCCGGGCGAGCGGATTCGTTTGGTGGGCTGGAGTCAGAGTCATCAACTTTGACAGGAACCGAGCGACGCCGAGACTGGCGACGCGGCGCAACATCCTCTTCGTCTCGACGATTGGATTCCGGATTTTTTTCGGTGGTTTCAACATCCAATTGTAAGCGCGGTTTTTCTGGTCGTTTACGCTCTTTACGCTCCTCACGAACGCCGCGCTTAAGTGGACCGCGAGCGTTCCCTTGCTGGGCCAAGC
>JAPKCE010000086.1 GCA_028823075.1 Myxococcota bacterium | reverse complement strand
CGTCGCCGCAGATGAGTAATTCTTCGTCGGCGTCGTTGTCGGCCTGAATGCGATGAACATCGAGAATACGCGCAAAACCACGGAAGTTCTCTTGCAAACGGCCGGCGGCAGCGTAGCGCGCCAGCAAGCCGTCGGGCGGCGGCGGTGCCAATATTTCTAAAGGCCGCGGCCGAAATAGAGGACGCAGCGGCGCAAAAATTGGTTTCCCGGCGCTGGTCAGCAGGCGACCCTCGCCGGCGTCGGATTCGATGGCCACACTAAAGGCACCGCCGCCGCTCATGTCGGCGATGGGGATGAGGGTTTGAAAGTAGGTGCGGACCAGACCATCAAAAGTGGCGGTTCCCCGTATCAAGGGGTAGTGCCCTATGCGTTGCGGCGGCTGCAAAGGGCCGCGCGGGTCGCGGGTCCAATGCAAAACGGCTCGGCTGCACGCCTCGCCTATGCAGCGGCCATGTTGGTCAACTTGTTCAAAAACAGCCTCGTCAACATACCAGAAGCGCAGCTCTAAAAGTTGCGCTTGGTGGCGGTTTTCGGCGCTCAAAAAGCGTTCCAAGCCATCGTTCGGGTTTTCGGCGGCACAGCCGCTGCAATTATCGGGGTTGGGTTGATACAACTGGTCGCTGCCGGCGAAGCGGTCGATGGCGACGGAATTTAGGCCGTTGGTTCGTACTCGGCCGTGGGTGACGCCTGCCCCCGAATATGGAAAAACCTTTCGATCGATCCCGCGCAATCGAATCTCCCCAATAACAGGTTCACTCTGCTGCGAAGTAAAGCGCAGTTGCGGCGGTGAATCCCAGCCGTGCAGCGAGCTGGCAATGAGCAGGGCGTCGCTATTAAAAGTACCACCGGCCATCACCGAGAATTGCAAAACCGTGGCGCCGCCGGGCAAGGCGCGCAGCACCGGAACCTGAGGCCAAATCCAGGCGTTGAGCGGAGCCGGTTGCAACACCCTACCCGGTTGCCCAGGGGCGGCGCCGAGCAAAGAGTTACCAAAAGCGTCGCTGGGGTTGCGCAGGCGTATATCGTGGCGCTGGTCAAAGGGCTGCGCCTGTGGATGCAGGCTAAAACCGGGGCGCGGTTGCAAGCGGCCGTCGTCGGGGATTTGGCGCCAAATTGGCGCCTCGACGCTGCCGATATTGCTTTCAAAAATGCCGCCGCTGGGCTGACCGGTGCGCTGAAGAAGCAGCAACTCCTGCTCGACGCTGTCCACTTCTAAAAGGTAGCGGCAACTGCGCGCCGCCGTGCCAAAGGAGAAGGGTATTTGTTGCCCGCCAAACTGGATCTGGCCTTGTACAAAGCGCGCCGCCGCTAAACCGGCGAGCGCATCGCAGCCTGCCGCCGGCTCGCTGCGCAGGGTAAGGGCCAGCCCGAGGGCTTGTTGCACTAGCGCGCCGCGGGCGTTGACCAGGCTCAAAGTGTAGCGCTGAGCCAAGGCGCTGCCGGCGTCGCCGTGAAGCTGCCATGCGCCATCGACAGCCGGCACCACGACATCGCTATTATCGCGCAAAACCAGAGCTGTAGCGCTACCGACCGAGGTGGACACCCAGAGCGTTTGTTGCGCTGGCCCGTTGCTCAAGATGCTGCTGAATTCCAGCTCGTGCCCGGCACTTTGCAAAGCGCTGGGGCGGCTAATTTGGGCGATGTGCCAGATGACCTCGCCGCGCCCATCGCTCAGGCCATCGCCCGGCAGATCAAGGCTCACCGCGGGGTCAGGATGGCGCTCCACTTCGCCGTTTTGGCGCAACAATTCACGCAGGCTAACCGCCACCCCAGCCACCGGGTTGCCGCCGGCATCGGCGATGCGAGCGCGGATGGAATCACCGTCGCCGCTGCCCACCAAAGCGATGAGTTGCCCGGCCGGGCTAACGGACAAAGAGACAGGCGCGCCGGTTTCCAGACTAAGCGGCAAATTGAGCTGAGGGTCGAGCCCGCCCTGATGATGGCCGCGCAGCAACAAAGGCACCGGCACGCCCGGTAAGGTTCCTGCAGCGCGCAGCGCGATGACCAGACGGCCGGCGCCGTCAGCTTGGCAGGTCAGCCCGTGCAAGCTGGTCTCGGCCGTCGCGCCACAAGCATCGGCGTCAAGACGAACGAGGCCGCGAAAGGCCTGCAGAAGACTAAAGCTCACCTCGCCCTGTGGCACGCTGTTTGCTGCCTCATCGAAAAGCTCAATATGCAAGTTGCGAGGCTCGCCAATGCGCATCGCCCAAGGGTCGAAAGGCGCTGAGTTTTCGAGGCTGGCACGCATCTGCGCCACCGCGCCAACTTGCACCTCGACCGGCTGCATAATGCGCTCGTTTGGGTCGTCTTTAATCCACGCCATGATCTGCGTCTCGACGCGCCGTAAGGCCGGGCATTGGCCGTTGATGCGCAAGCTGCCGTCGGCGCCGCTAATGGCAATGCGTGGCGCCACCGACTCCATGCCTTGATGCCCCGTTTCCACCTCGACACCTGGGACGGGGTTGGGCGGATCGGCGCGGTCGATGACGCGCAAGGTTAGAGCTTGTTCTAAGGCCCCGCCCACATCGCAGGTGAGCGCCGGTTGGCCGGGAATCTGCAGGCGATGCCCGCCGACGCTAACGGTCTGGCTGCGCAGGATGATCTGCTCGCTTTGGCTGCCTTGTTCATTCTCGACGCGCAGAATTCCCGGAACAGAAAGGGCGATTCGAGCGGCGCCAAGTTCCAGCCCGCGCAGGCATAAAACCAGTTCACCATCTGAGTTTGGCATGGCTTCAGCGCGGTCGCTTAATTGCCCGCCGCAACCGGCGAGACTTAGGGCGACGCGATCGGCATCATTTGGCGCGGCATCGTTTACAGCGGCATCGCTTGGCGCGGCATCGTTTGCAGCGGCATCGTTTGGCGCGGCATCGTTTGCAGCGGCATCGCTTGGCGCGGCATCGTTTGGCGCGGCATCGTTTACAGCGGCATCGCTTAGCGCGGCATCGTTTACAGCGGCATCACGGCCGGCATCGGCGGCCGGCCCGGCGTCGGGCAGGGCTGCGGGCGCTGCGCGCAACAATTCGGCGGCGATCATGGCGGCGATGGGATTGCCGAATTGGTCGAGTAAAACGAGCTTTACTTGTAGCCCCTGCTGGCCCAGCGGCAGCGCTAAAGGCTGCTGGAAAACCAAGCCATCCTGCCTGCCGTTGATGAACTCGAACACGGGGCGCCCAGGCATATTTATATATAAATGCGCTGTTTCGGGCGCTGGATCGACTGCAATATCCAGAGCCACAACAGGAAGCGCACCGCTCGAAAGCAGGAGATGATACTGACCCATCTGCCCCTCGCTACGGAGAATCACTGGGCACGGTTCGCCGGCCAAGCCGGTAGTGCAGGTGTTGCCGAGTGCTGGAACCAAGCCGATGACCTCGTCGCTTATCTGCACCGCCACACTAACCGTCTGACCGGGCATGGGCTGGTCAAATTGGTCGCGAACCTCGGCGACAACTCTCCCCCAAGCACCAGCAACCAAGCGCTCAGGCGCCGAAACCAGCCGAAGCTCAGTGGCTACCGGAGCATTGTTTAGCGTCGGGAAATCCGGCAGTTGCTGCTGGCTGCACGCAAACAAGCTCAAAACGGCAAAACTGACGATAATGGAGAGCATATTTTTCATGAGCAACCAGCTACCATGAAGGTGCTTCAACAAACAACGAGAGACTATCACCGGCACTTAAACAAGGCTCAAAACTGGGTCCCAAGCCACCAATCTTTGGCCGCCGAACTTGCACCTTATCCCAAGCAACGTAGGATGCTTGCGGGAGATCCACGATGAACGTTTTACGACTCACAAGCTTAGCACTACCCTTATTCCTACTTGGCTGCCCTTCGGAAGAGCCGGATAAAGGCGCTCAATGCATAGCGTGCTGCCAAGCGGCTGGACATACTAGCGGTACCATCAGCAACGATCTCTGCCTTTGCAGCGTCGTCGAAACGTCCGTCGATGCAGGGAATGAGCCTCAAAGCGACAGCGGCAGCCAACCCATCACCGATGCCGGGTCTCAGCCACCCCCTGTCGATGGCGGAAGCAGTACCCCAAACGATACTGGAACCCCCGGCCCCGTTGCCGACGCAGGCTTTAACAACCACGATATTGGCGTCTTGAACCCGGACGCGGGCATGGAGGGGCTGTCCATGGCGATGCGCTGCTCGGAGCTTTGCCAATGGGGCTTTACCGGTTGGTCGCATGGCGTCGATGGGGGCCCCGGTGAAGCGGTTGAATGCCCGCAAGATCGCCGCATTGTGTTCGGCGACGAAGACCCGCAAACCTGCGCTACCAACTGCGAAGCGGCCGTTGGCGACTGGGATACCGAGCTTTTCCGGATGATGGAAGAATGCGTTCAGACCACCGAATGTGGGGAACGAGCGGCCTGTGTACCGGCGCAGATTGAGGCCAACTGGCAGCAGCCGATCTGCCGACAACTCTGTGAGGGGATTGAAGATTACCGGACACCGGCCACCGCCTGCGAGCCGCCCCGCTTTGGTGCCGACTGCCCGGCGGGCTGCGCCACCGCATTGCGCACCAGCGGCCCGCTGATCGCTCAAGGACTGCAGCGTTGTTACGACAACATCGTCAACGGCTGTGCCGGCGAACAGAACCGCAACTCCTGCCAATGCGACGCACAAGGCCGATGCCACAGCCGCGACATGCGCCAGTCAGAGAGGCTCGCCTGGCAATACTGTAGCTTGCGCAATGCCCATTGCCGCGGCCCCGGCGAATTGCCCATGAACATGGTCGATTGCATCAACATGCGCTTGGTCGAAGTCCTCGGACATCGCAGCCTACCCGAATTGCAGGCCTGTTTTAATGCCTTTGAGGCCAACCCGGGCAACTGTTTTGAGACCCTCGACGGTTGCCTAACGCCCTTTTAGGGTCGAATTCGTTTGCGCCCTTAGCGAGTCTACCCTACCCGGCGGCTCCACTGTGTTAAACGGTCTACCACAAGGAGGTTTAGATGGCGTTTCATGGAATGATCGGGCGGAAGCTCGGCATGACCCAAATTTTCACCGATGAAGGCAACGCGGTTGCTGTCACGGTTCTCGAGATGCAACCCAACGCAATCTCGCAAGTGCGCACCGAAGAGGTGGACGGCTACAACGCCATTCAGCTCGCCTTCGGTAGCCGCAAAGAGAAGAACCTGACCAAACCGGTCATCGGACATCTCAAAAAAGCCGGCGTGGCTGGCGCTCAGCGTCTCCGCGAATTCCGCGTGCCCGCTGGCGAGCTTGAAGGCTACAAGGCTGGCGGAAGCATTGGCGTTGACGTCCTCGAAGGCGTCGATCACATCGATGTCGCTGCCACCAGCAAGGGTCACGGTTTCACCGGTGTTGTGGTTCGTCACAACTTCGCCGGTTGCAACACCATGACCCACGGTACCCACGAAGCGTTCCGCCACGGTGGTTCCATCGGCATGGGTACCTTCCCGGGCCGCGTGTTCAAGGGTAAGAAGATGGCTGGCCAAATGGGCAACAAGCGCGTCACCGTGCAGAGCCTGAAGATCATTCGCATCGACACCGAGCGTAACTTGGTGCTGGTTCGCGGTGGTGTTCCCGGCGCGCGCAACGCTGTCGTCGAGATTCGCCCGGCGGTTAAGAAGTAACAAAGCCTCAGAGCTTTCACATGACGAAGCCGCCCCACCTGGGCGGCTTTGTTGTTTTCGAGGTTGCGCATGGCCTATAATCGAAAAGACGGGTTTTTCCATAAAGCTCAAAAAGAAGGCTTTGCGGCGCGCTCCATCTACAAACTCGAAGCCATCGACGAACGCTTTAAATTAATCCGCAAGGGTGATCGAGCGCTCGATCTGGGCAGCGCTCCGGGTTCTTGGTTGCAATACCTCGACAAGATCGTCGGCGAGCGCGGCTCGGTGGTAGGCATCGACTTAAAGAAAGTACGTGCGGTTGTCTCCGAGCGCGTGCGAGTTCTTCAAGGCGATATTCGCAAAACGCCACTTGAAACCTACAACCCAGACGGTCGCCGTTTTGATGTCATCGTCTCGGACATGGCGCCGAACACCAGCGGTGTTCGCAGTTTGGATCAAGAGCGCTCAGCCCAACTGACCACAGCCGCTTTCGAGGTCTGCGCTCGACTCCTCAAACCCGGAGGCAACTGGTGCGCCAAGGCCTACCAGGGCGAATCCCTAAAGGAACTCGAGACGAGAGTCAGCCAAGGTTTCGAGCGTTTCGAGCGGCTCCGCCCGCCGGCGACGCGCAAGAACAGCTTTGAGATTTTCTTGATCGGAATTGGTTATTGCGGCGCCTTGGACGAGGCGCTGCCAAAAGGAGAGCCCGCTAAAGGATGGTCACCTTTTGACTGATGCAGACTTTGGGTGAGCACCCAGGCCTGAGCCGTTTTCTGCCAACTCTGAACCAAAACCATTCCGTCTTTGCGCCAGATCGGCAGCTCCCCTAGCCGGCTCCAACCGGCAGGCGCTGCGGCGTCGAAACGCGCCGCGCAGCGCAGGGCTCGTCGATCGCTTTGAGACTGGGTTTGTAGGCTACAGCCCTCGGGTACGGCGAGATTGAGCGCGCTCAGATCAGCACTGGGGCCGGCATCAAACTCAAGCAACTCAGCCGGCGGCGCGGGTACCGGTGGCAGGCCCACATCACGCAGCGGCGGCGACCGATCCACAGCGCTGGAGCAAGCATTTAGCAGGACAAAAAAGGCTATTAACGAACGTGCCATTTGCTCCCCCTTCCGGAGCATGCTTTAGGCAGGCAACGCTTGCGGAGTCTAGCATGGCAATTTGGGCAATCTCAGACCTTCATCTGAGCCTTAACAGCGACAAACCGATGGATGTTTTTGGCAAGCATTGGGCCGACCACCATCTGCGCATGGCCGAAAGCTGGGACGCCCTCGTCTCGCCCGACGACTTGGTTCTCGTTCCCGGTGATAATTCCTGGGCGCTGAAACTCGACGAGGCGGCGAAAGACCTGCAGTGGATCGGCGACCGGCCTGGCACCAAGATGATGCTGAAGGGCAACCATGACTATTGGTGGACCTCCATAGGAAAGGTGCGCAAAGCGATGCCCGAGGGCGTTTTCGGGCTGCAAAATGACACCTTGGAATGGGGTAATTACCGCATCGCCGGGGCGCGACTTTGGAATCAGCCGGGCCATAAACGCTTCACGGCCGATGACGAGAAAATCTATCTACGCGAGATCGAGCGCCTTAAGTTGAGCTTAGCACTGGCCGCCAAACAGGGCGCCAAAGATGGTAAAGAGCTTATCGTGATGGTGCATTACCCGCCCTTTCGCGAGCATAATCCGTCGGTGTATACGGAGCTAATTGAAAGCTCCGGCACGCGTACGTGTATCTACGGGCATCTGCATGGTTACGGTAGCCACCAGCGCGCCTTCCAAGGTGAACACGAGGGTGTTAATTACCAGC
>JAPKCE010000689.1 GCA_028823075.1 Myxococcota bacterium | reverse complement strand
ATGACCAAAGCATCGGCCTTCAACGCGGTCGCCGTGAGTCCAGCTAAACGATCATTATCGTAAAACACACCCTGCTTGTGTTCCATCTTAATGGCCGCAGTGACGGCGTCGTTTTCATTGACGATCGGCACGCTGCCGAGTGCCAGTAGACGTTCTAAAGTTGCGGCGAGGTTGGTCAGTCGGTGGGGGTTTAAAAAGTCGTCCTCGGTGAGCAGAACCTGCGCGCAGCGCAGGTCTAGATTACCAAAGAGTTTCCGATACTTTTCCATGAGAAGGCTTTGGCCGGCCGCAGCGGCAACCGGACAATCTGCCGGCTCCAGAGGCCGTGTTAGATCGAGGTAATTGGCGCCGAGCCCAATGGAGCCCGAGCTCACGAGCACGATGTCGCGCCCCTCGTTGCGCAAGGCGCTGATCGTTTCGACCAGGGCTCCGAGCCGAGCAAGCGCCAGGCGGCCATCGTCGCGAGTGACAACGGCAGTTCCCACTTTTAATAGGACTCTTTGAGCTTGGGCGATACCCTGTCGACTGGTCTCGGCCAAGCGCTCACCCCGTGTTTTGATTGACAAAGTTCGTCAGTCCTGTCGATAGGACCGCCCTAAATTACCAGGGGTTTTTATGCAGCCGGCCGCCACACAAGCACTCGACGAACTACAGGATGTTATCCGCGACTTTATAGCGGGAAACGAGCGGCAAGAAGAGCTTGTCGTGCGCTATGCCAACGAGCAGCAATTACGACAGAAACTCGACATCTCCCTACCCGAAATAGGGGAGGGAGAAGAGGTGTTGTCGACTTGGGCGAAAGGGTATCTTGATCACAGCGTACGCACCGGGAGTTGGCGCTATTTCAACCAACTCTGGTCCGGTTTTTCCGTCCCGGGCTTCTACGGTGAGGTGATCACTGCGCTTAGCAACACCTCCATGTTCACCTACGAAGTTGCGCCGGTAGCGACGCTCATCGAGAAGGAGTTGATCCAGCGGCTTGGCGAGTTAGTGGGGTATGATAAGTGCGACGGTCTGTTCGTCACGGGCGGTAGCAACGCCAACATGATCGCCATGATGGCGGCTCGGTTTTCCCTGCAGGCGAGTTGTCGAG
Organism: Myxococcota bacterium; assembly: GCA_028823075.1. Classification (GTDB taxonomy): domain Bacteria; phylum Myxococcota; class UBA4151; order UBA4151; family UBA4151; genus CACGMS01. The sequence continues at coordinate 426 of JAPKCE010000689.1, read as the reverse complement.
ACGAGGGAATTGATGGCCGGCGATTGCAGTTGTTTATCTCCGACCAAGCTCATTACAGCTTCGCCAAAGCGGCAAACCTTATGGGCATTGGCGTCAATAATGTGGTGAAGGTGGCTAGCGACGCGCAAACGCGTATGATCCCCGAAGCCCTGACCCAAGCGATCAGCAAGAGCCGAGCAGCTGGGTACACCCCGTTTTTCGTCGGCGCCACCGCAGGTACTACCGTGACCGGGGCCTTTGATCCGCTCGAGGCGCTTTCGGAGATTTGTCAAAGCGAGGGGCTGTGGTTCCACATCGATGGTGCGTTTGGCGGCTCGGCTCTTGTGTCTGACGTTCTGCGCGATAAACTCAAAGGCAGCGAGTTGTCGGATTCATTTACCTGGGATCAACATAAAATGATGGGCATTCCGCTTATCTGCTCGACGG
>JAPKCE010000688.1 GCA_028823075.1 Myxococcota bacterium | reverse complement strand
GCGGGACAAGCATAGACTTTGTACGGATTGAGCCGGGCGCCTTTATGATGCGATCGCCGAATTCTGAGACCGGCCCATTGCCCGCGAAAAGGCCGCTGAGAATATCAGCGTATTGAAGCGGGCGTTAGAGGCCATGACAATACACCCGACAGCCGGCCAACAGCAAGCCACCATCGCCGCCATCCTCTCGTTGCTTATTGAATCCGTACGCAAAACACGAGTCTTATGGACGGGCATGCGCCTAACTCCAACATTGCGGCGGCGTCAGGGCGCATGCCCGTCCATTGGCGACCAGCCTGATCAGGCTCCTAAACCGCGCGCAATGCGTCGATCGCGGCGCTCGCCGTTCCGCTCCTACCACCGGTGAGCTCGGCATAGGACAGCACCCCCACCAACGCGCTGGCGCCGGCTTCGTCCAATCCAGCTTTGTCTGCCAATTTGGCAATTAAGTGCAGTTGCTTAGCACTGGGAGCAAGCCCTTCGGACTGCAATGTCGAAAGGTGATCGATCAGAGCACTCGCCTCGTCGCGATTCAGCTCAGCTCCCGCCAGCCGCAAGTTCGCCGATTCTACCGCTTCCTCTTGCGTGAGATCCGCGCTCTCCAGCATCCGCTGCAGGTAGCTGAGTTGTTTTTCGCTGGGCAGCAGATTGATACCTCGGGTTCGCAAATCAGCGAGCAACGCCCGACCCTCCTGCTCAGCGAGAGTATCGAGGTCCCCTATCTCCTCTGTTAGCTCCGGCGCAGCCGCCAAAAACTCCTGCAACTTGAGACGACTGCGAGGTACCAATGGCCCCGCGTTTCCCGCCTCCTGGGCCGAGGCATGAGCAGCCTTAAACTCGTCACGCATGGTTTCCCACACCTCGCTCGCAGGGCGCCGCCCCTCGGCCACATCGTCGAGCTGCGTCTCCATCGTAGCGGTATATTCGGTCTGAAAAACCTCTCGCTCACCCTGTAGACAAAACAACGGAGCCGCCTCCAACCAAATATCGCGCCCGCCCTTCGTGGGAATCAAAACGCCATCCTCTATAGTGACGTAGTCTCTTTCTTCCAAACGGTCCACGGTTTTGGCATAGGTCGAGGGCCGGCCGATGCCCGCCTCCTTCATCGTTCGCACGATGGTGTGGGCCCTATACCGCGCCGGCGGTTTGGTCTCGTCCTCCTTCAGCACCGGGTTCGCATGCTCAGCATCGCCAGGCACCCACTCGAAGCTCTCCCCGGTGTCTACGGTAATCGGCGTAGTCTCCACCTGATCCCCCAAGGCCTCGAAAGCGCGGCGCCAACCGAGCTCGGCATACCAACCCACTGAGCCGTCCAAGACTAGCTCAAGCCCCTCGCACTGCCCCTTCAGCGAGAGGGTCACTCGCTGTGAAGGCACCATGAGCGAAGCCAATGTCCCCGCCCGAACAAGGGCATACAGTTTCTGGGCATCGGGCTCGGCGTCGGGCACGGTCTCAAGCTGAAAATTCGTCGGTCGAATGGCTTCGTGCGCATCCTGCACACCCGCGCCGGCCTCGGCAG
>JAPKCE010000687.1 GCA_028823075.1 Myxococcota bacterium | reverse complement strand
GTAGGCGAACAGAACGTCGATATTTTCGTTAGCGCCGGCTAAGCCCAGCCCAGCGTCCAAGCCCAGCCCAAAGCCGCCCAAGCCGTCGAGTTCACGGTCGCGACTTTGCCAACCGATCATCGTCTGCTCCTGCGGAGCTCGATGAATAGCGACACCAAAGGTCATGGAATCGTTGCCCAAGGAGAAAAGTCCACCGCCCGCACCTGCCGCCGCACCCAGGTCGAGGGTTAGTCGGTTCTGGTATTGCTGGAGGGTCTGCGGAAACAAGAACACATCATCAGCATCTTGAATGAGGTCATTGCCTGCCAAACTGGTACGACGATCGGCCTGGGCCGGAACGGCGAAAAGAGCGAGGCCTGCAAACAAGCAAGCACCATTAAAGAACTGTCGATTCATGTATTTCCCCTTAGTAAATCTTCGCTTCGTTCGCAGGCGACAAGGTCGATGTCAAGAACGCGCGGGCGCCGAACAAAATCAGGTGCTAGGGCGAGCCAACAGGAGGTCTAGTTCTGTGGACAATTACTTAAGCGATGTTTTGCAGCGGTTGAGCGACTCAAAGGTTGCATTTGGTGATGTTCGCCAGGTGGAGCGCGGTACCGAATGGATTACTGCTAAAGGTGAGCGCATCGATACGCATAGCGTTTCGGATGAGCGTGGTGTCTGTGTTCGGGCGGTCGTGGATGGCCGCTGGGGCTGTGCCGCAGGGGTGCTGGCCAGCGAAAGTGACGCGTTGCGCTTCGCGGAAATGGCCATCGGCCAAGCTCGCCGTCGCGCCGAACTTGAGGGTCCAGGGCCTGAATTGGTCGACCGCCCTGCGGTGCAAGGTGACTGGGCCAGCCCCGTGGCGGAAGACCCTGCCAAGGTTAGCGATGCTCAGAAATACGACATGCTTCTCGATGCCACCTTGGCGATGAGCGGTGAAAAGCAAGTTCGTCAAGCCAAGGCCAGCATGGTGTTTGAAGCTACCGATAGTCTAACCTACGCGACCAACGGTAGTCGCATCCGCCAGCGCACACAGCGCAGCGGTGGTGGGCTTGAAGCCATCGCCGTTAGCGATTCGGGCGAAGTACAGAACCGAACCTATCCCAAGGGCCAGGAGGGCGGCTGCGAGCAAGCCGGCTTTGAAGTCGTTCGTGGGCTCGATCTGGTGGGTAACGCGCCGCGTATCGCCTCGGAAGCGGCGCAACTGCTGAGCGCACCACTCATGCCCGAGCGTCAGGCGAACATCATCTTGCACGGCTCACAATTGAGCTTGCAGGTTCACGAAAGTGTCGGGCATCCGCTCGAACTTGATCGCGTGCTCGGTGATGAGATCAGCCTTGCGGGTGGCTCCTTTGCCCAGCGCCAGCAGCTTGGCATGCGCTATGGCTCCGAGTTGGTTAACCTCGTCAGCGACCCGACGACGCCGGGGGCTTTAGGCTCTTACGGTTGGGATGAAGAGGGACAAGCGGCAGGGCGCTTTGACTTGGTGCGGGGAGGGGTCTTTAAAGGCTACCTGAGCGGGCGCTTTAGCTCGGGTAGGGCCG
>JAPKCE010000686.1 GCA_028823075.1 Myxococcota bacterium | reverse complement strand
CGCAAACCGCCGGTTTCATCGAGATAATGGGAAAGATGTTGCGCGGCACCGACAACGCCATCCCTGACTCTGCGATCCCGGTAGTTCGACGTGTGGCGAGCGATTTTGACGTCGTTCCATCCAGCGGTTTGCGCATCACTTGGCTCGGCCATTCGTCTCTATTGATAGAGATCGACGGCCGGCGGGTACTCGTCGATCCGGTGCTAAGCGAGCGCGCATCACCCTTTACTTGGGCCGGGCCGGCACGTTTTCATGAGGCGCCGGTCTCCATCGATGATCTCCCCGAGATCGACGTCGTGGTGATATCCCATGACCATTATGACCATCTCGACCACCGCACGATTCAGGCGCTCGGTGAGCGTGTTCCTTTGTATGTCGTGCCGCTCGGAGTGGGCGCTCACCTGCAGTTTTGGGGGGTACCGGCTGAGCGAATCATCGAGCGTGATTGGTGGGGCGAGGTCAAACAAGGCGGCCTGACAATTACCGCAACGCCGGGACGCCATTTTTCCGGGCGCTCGCTGGTTATGACCGACCAAAATAAGACGCTATGGGCAGGGTGGGTGATCGCCGGTCCCGAGCACAGCGTCTATTATAGTGGTGATACAGGCATGTTTCCCGGTTTTTCGGCCATCGGCCAGCGCTTGGGGCCCTTTGACGCGGTGCTGATTGAGACGGGTGCTTATAACTCGCTTTGGCGTGATGTTCACCTGGGTCCGGAGCAGGCGATCGAGGCGCGGCTCGCCTTGGGCAGTGGTCTGGTCATTCCGGTTCACTGGGGAACTTTTAATTTGGGAATGCACGCTTGGACCGAACCTGTGGAGCGTTTGTTGGTGGCCGCCAAAAAGGCTGGCATTCAATTGGTGACACCTCGGCCTGGTGAGAGCGTTGAGCCGGCTACGCCTCCACCGGTGAGCCGTTGGTGGCCTGAGTTGCCCTGGCGAACAAGTGAGCAGTCTCCCTTGGTCGCCAGCGGGCTTGGCGATTCGCTCTCTACGAAAGATAAGACAATCGATGGCGACCCGCGATGAGATGCATACTTTTGGGAGGGAGCGCTGAAGTCGGCTGCTCGGGGGCACGATGTTGCCACCAGCTGTGCCGGAATTGGCAGCGGGACCCTGTGGATGCGTGAGCAGGAGATGATGGGCGTCGAGGTTAGCCGTTGACGCGCTGGGTCTGCGCGGCGACCCTACTGCGCAAGCCAAGGAGAACCGACATGGTCAAACCCGTCTCAACTCGCTACCCGAGAGCCACTACGGTGATCGCCCTTTTATGCGCCGGCTTCGTGACCATCGCCACCAGTCAAGACAATTGGAAGAGCGGTAGTTCGACGGAAAATATCGAGTTCAACGGTGAGAGCCAGCGTTTAGAGCTTGATATCGCTCCTGTAGAGGACCGACTCTCACCCTTTGATTACGACGGCAGCCTGCACCTTCAAGTGCTCGTCTACACAATTGCCCAAGGCGCCGTGGAAGGCATGCGCTGGAGTCTTAGTCTGCCCGTCCCAGATGGAGAGCCGCTTGTTTTAAA
>JAPKCE010000685.1 GCA_028823075.1 Myxococcota bacterium | reverse complement strand
GCGAGCAGTGCTGATCGACGCCGCAGTGAGCATCGGTGGAACAGGGGTTGGCGAGTCGCGCGCAGCGCCCCTGCAAGCACACCGACTCCGGTGGACAGAGCGAATCGCTGGCGCAATGCGTCGGGCGGCAGAAGTCGTTGCTGCGGTCACAACGTTCGCCCTCGGCACAAGGACAACTCCGGACGCAGCGTTGCTCGACGCAGCGCTCTTCCTCGTCGCATTGCGGCGTACAGGGTGGGCCGCCTGCATCTTCGCCGACAGCCGCATCGACAAGGGCTGGCACATCGGCTCGGCTGCCAGCATCGCTTGCAACACTGGCGTCAAAAGAAGGGGGTGGAGCGGTTCCCGCATCAGGATGTTCTAGCTCGCCACCACAGGCAGCAACGGCGAGCAGAAAACCGGTGATCCAAGCCAATCGCATGATGTTCCTATGCTGAGCACACCGACGCTGACACGCATCGGAAGTTTCGTTCAATCACTTTGTAGCATAGCCCGTTGGTTTTTGGTCCGGCCGAGGCCAAGCATCATTTCGGCCTCGATACGCACTAATAGCGGCTTCGGCAGCGGCGCTCAATTCGATCGTTTCGCTCATACCAGACCAAGTGATGGTAAGCTCTGCGTCAAAGGTAAAATATGCCGCGCCAACGATTGGACCGGCGACCTTGGTCATGCGCTTGCCGTTGTAATGCAGTGCCGTGGCATCATGCTGGTGCTTTAGGGCGTACCGGGCCAGGACACTCATTGCGTTCGAACTCCATAGCCCTGTGACCCTACCCGCTCGTGCTAGGCCATACTCGCTGCCGAAGGAGCCCTTATGCGCATCCTCAGTTTCACCCTCGTGTTGTGCCTCGCATCGTCGAGCTTTGCGGCGCAGATCGTCGCCATGGATGTGGTCGGTGTCGCGCCGATGTTCCCGAACGGCGATCAGACAGCCGGGCGAAAGCTCGGTTGATCAAAGCTTATCTTTAAACCTTGTGCTGCAAATCGGCGTCGATATCGCTGACGCCTTGGGTTTCGCTCATAAAATGCCCGATGCCCTGGGCGCCCCTCTTGAGATCGTTCATCGAGATGTTAGCCCTCAAAACATCATGCTGAGTGGCGCCTATTCGAGACAGCTCAAATAGGTCTGAATGAAGCTCAGGTAGTTGACGTAGGTTTCGTCGCAAACGGAGCGCGCAAGTCGACACCATCCACCATTGCAACGCATGCCGTCACCGCAGAAATCATCGGTGTCGCATTCCTGAGGCTTACGACAATCGATGATGGCGCCCCCCTCCCCTCTGCAGTTCCAGGAGCATTGATCAAATAATGACATCTTAGACGCACCACCATGATCAGTACCCACACCCACACCTTCTGGCACGGATTCGATCGTCTCTCGCGCACCGTAGACGGCAAAGGGGCGGAACCCCTGCTCCAGGGGCTTAGTCAACAACGGGCTGCTGAGGGGTTCAGGCGGGAGTGCGACCGGTGCTCGGTATGCCGGTACCGGAGTCACAGGCGTTGTCGATCGTGCCACAAACGCCAGTGT
>JAPKCE010000684.1 GCA_028823075.1 Myxococcota bacterium | reverse complement strand
GCTTTCTGGAATACACAGGATGCCACTGCAAACTTCGTTTTCATGGCAGCCGAGTTCGCAGGTGGCGGTGGGACCGCGCAGTAACCGATCTAAATCGCTACGACGAACACCATCACCGCAGGACGCTGGTTGACACTGTCCGTTGCATCCATCGCTTTCATCTTCGTTGCCATCATCGCAGGTCTCGAAACCGTCATCCCCTTGTTCGGTGTCGCTGCGAATAATCCCGTCGCCGCAGCGCGCCGAGGCGCAGCCGTTCAAGCAGCCATCGCTTTCATCTTCGTTGCCATCATCACATCCTTCAAAACCGGCTGCATAGCAGCGCAGGCCGACGCATCGCCCGCCCTCGCAATCGTCATGCTCGTTGCAGAAACTGCGTTCGCCGCTGCCGAACTCAAAGCGTTGTACGCCATCACCGCAGCTGGCGATTTGGCAATTGTTGCGGCAGCCGTCCGTATCGACCGCGTTTCCGTCGTCGCATTCCTCAAGGTCGGCTTCGTCTTCTGCGTTGCTGCGCATGACACCATCACCGCAGCGCGCTGCAAGGCAGTCGTTGGTACAACCGTCGCTGGCGATGCGGTTTCCATCGTCACATTGTTCATAACCGGCCTCGCCCATTTCGACTCCGACCAGTCGGCGTCCGTCCCCGCAGACCGGGCTTTTGCAGCGGTTAGTGCAAGAATCATCGTCGCGGTCGTTGCCATCGTCGCAAGCTTCATAACCGGCTTCAAGGGGGTCATTAATGTCTCGCCGGGTAACCCCATCGCCGCAGGCGGCGTTGGTGCAAGTCCCCGTACAGGCATCAAAACTGCTCTGGTTACCGTCGTCGCAAGCCTCGCCCGGGCCGATCACGCCATCACCGCAGACCACGACGAGTTGGGATCCGGAGCCAGGAAAGATAGGTAATTCACTTTGGCAGGCGGCGAGTGAGAGAGCCAAGAGGTACTTCATAGAACGCCTTATGCCTGAAGCTACGTCCTCATGGAAGCCTGCTCGGACCGCTCATATAAGTACGCCCGAGCCGCTTTGTAACAGCTAGCGCAAGGCGCTTTTCAAGTTCAGCATCGCTGGTTTCGACGCCAAGCCCGTGCAGGCTACAAACGCCCTTGTCGACCAGACCGCAGGGTACAATTAATTCGAAATCGGACATTTTGGTCCTACCATTATAGGAGATACCATGAGTCGATACCCAGCGCGAAAACCGCACCCCAATGGCGCCAATTTTTTCATCGCCAATCCAGGTTCCAGTCTGCCCTTCGCTACGCTGCGGGCTGAGTCCATAGGCGCGGCTGACGTCCATCATCGCCTCTTCCAAATTACAGACGAACTTACGCACATCTCGTTCTCCGGGTTGCAGGTGGACGATGGGATACACGACGACCTGTCCGGGTCCGTGATAGGTGATGTTGCCACCGCGCGTTGTGGTCTCAACGGCAACGCCGAGTTCGGCTGCGCGTTGTGCAGTGACCAGCAGGTTTGCCCATGCGGCTTCTTTGCGCGGCACCGTGATCACCGGCTCGTGTTGAAGCACCCA
>JAPKCE010000683.1 GCA_028823075.1 Myxococcota bacterium | reverse complement strand
TTCGCAACCCTCTCGCACCAAGCGCTTATGATGGTATGGCATGGCTACAAGCCAATCGGTTTCCGGCACCCTTTAGCGTCAATACCGGCTCCGAATTTAATCTCGACCTTCGAATCGTCAGCCGAATTGACGCTCTGACCTTTGCCGCTGCGCAAGGCCTGATCGAACGCGGGCGTCAAAGCGATCAAATACCGCCCGATGGGCGCTGGCTTTGTATGCAGGGTTCCGACCCGGCGCGCGCCGTTCGCGACCAAGAATGTGCCGCTGTTCTCGACCTTCTTGAGCAAGCGGGCTGGATCGATGAACCTTTGCTTATGTCTTTTGATCGCCAACTTTCCGAACAGCGCTTAACTGCTTACTTCACCGGTAGCGCCGATCTACGCCAAGCGATCGCAGGCAACCGCTATCCGAACGGAGCCATCGCCGACAACATCACCAGTCTGATGGGGGTTCCCAGAAACTTTCAGACCTTTGGGCCCTGCCAAGAAGACGCCGACTGTGACCAGGGTTTATGTGTTGCCGAACGCTGTATTGAAGAACAACAAACCGCCATCGGCCGGCTGATCGCAGCCGGCATTACCGGTACCCACGCCGCCACCGCCGAACCTTATAACAACACTTTTCCGTCGACGTTGGTGCTGGCTCTTTATCGGGCCGGTTACAGTTTGGGTGAAAGCTTCTTTTACGCGCTACCGTTCTTGGGATGGGTCAACACATTCTATGGCGATCCGTTGGCGGCACCCTTTGCACAGCCTGCCGATCTTACCGAGCTTCCGGATCAACTCACCCTTAACGCCTTGGGCTACGCCGACCTAGAACTTAGCGCTCCTCCTGGCTGGCAACTGACACGAGCAGCCTGGCTGCTTGACGGTTCTTTATTGCATTCTGAGACCTTTTCGCCTGAGGCTGAGCAAACGACTTTTGATTGGCAGCCCCCTGCTCTTGGGGCCTACAAACTGCGCGTTTGGACCCGGCCCTTACCGACCGATGGTCCCATCTCGCTGTGGCCGCGCAACGAAGCTATGAGCCAAAAGATGATACTCCTAGTGGCTGCAGCAGACCCTATCGAGCCCGCTAAGCCACCCGAGACCGCCCAAGGCTGTGGCTGCAGTCATCTACCGCTGCTACCTAGCCTGCTTCTCGTCAGCCTTGCCCTTCGACAAAGGCGAGCACCTCAGCGAGGCGATTAAGCGGCAAAGTCATACGGTTTTGCATGCCACCTCGGGTACCAAAGACCTGGGTTAAATCGACCTTCGTCGCCATCGGCGCGGCCAAGGTTAAACGGTCATCCTCACCAAGAAACAAGGCGTATAAAGCCGGGTTCTGCGCCACACCTTCTGTTCGCACCTGGCGATCAAGGGCGCTAATGCGCGCTCGATCCAGAAGCTGGCAGGGCATGCCGACCTGAACACGACCATGCGCTATATGCACCTGGCCGGAGATGACCTTTGGGTGGCAATTCGCTGCCTCGAAGACCCAAAAAAGCAACCGCCCCGTGGAGATGCCGGGAATTGAATGCAGGCTGTAAACAGTTG
>JAPKCE010000682.1 GCA_028823075.1 Myxococcota bacterium | reverse complement strand
TGGTGGTCGTTTTGAGTGTATCCGGCACATTCACCGCGCCACCAAGATCCATCACCTTGGTCCAATGAGTACGGTTTTCATGAATATTGTGGCTGCTCACCCGAAAGGTGTATTCGAAACCACTGTGCCCTGTGGTGCGCGCTGGGCCGATGTGCAAGGGCGCCAAAACCAACCCCATTTCGCGAGCTAAACCGCGATAATATGGCTCATCCGCCTCACCGAGTTGGGTTAAGCTGACATCGTAACCGCGCGCCAAAGCAGGCGCGCCGATCAGAAGAATAAAACCGATAATTATGGAGCGTAACATGGCGGAAACCTAATCGCCGGCCGCAGTCGGGTCAAGCTCGATCACCCGTATCTCCGGCTCGTCTCTTTCGGGCAGGGCACCATGCGAGGCGAGGCTGCGAAAGCGAGCGATGCGGCGGCGTGCAGTTGAGGCCTTCGGATCGGCCGCCAACTCCCCTAAATCCTTGGGCGTTAGCAGCAGGGTTAAAGCCGCTCCCCAGCGGTCGAGCAGGGTTTCGTTGCGCGCTAAGGAGCGAACGATTGGATACTCAGCACTCCAACGATGTGACAATAAAACCTCGCGCGCTACGGCCAGGGGCAAGCGACGGCGTGTCGTTATGCGCAACACTTCTTGGCGCCGCACGCGCGGCGAGCGCAGCAGCGCCGCGATCACTCGAGGCTCATGATCGAGAACCAGCCGTTCCATCATATTGATTGGAGCGAGCCGAGCCAGCGCGATACGCCGCCCCACACCCATCTCGAGCAACTCTCGATCCAAAGTGGGCCGAGAACATGCCTCGCCAGGCTCTTCGGGCAAGCGAAACAACTCAACAAGATCCATTCGCCCTCGTTCGCGGGCCCCTTGCAGCAAAACCGGCCAGTGTGCTGCTGGAGGTGGATGTAGAATTAGGGCTCGAACAACGGCCAGTGCTGAACCTCGCTGCAGCTGAGGGGGAGCGGCCATTTGAAGGCCCTGAGCCTCGAGCCACTCAAAAAATGCCTCGCCGCTATCACCGTTGAGAATCCGAGCCGCCGTGGCCAACCGTAAGGAAGCATCACCGAGGTGACGCAGGTCGATGCTCACCGACGCCTGCGAGGACGCCGTTTTCGTCGCTTGATCAAGCGCCTCTTACGCTTCTCTTCCATACCCGAAGCGCGCTCGATCTTACGCTCGATCGATTCCCGCTTAAAGCTGATCGATACGAACTGGTCCGGAATAATCTGATTATGGGTCGTGGCTTGAACCAGCATAAAGGGAAGCTCTTTGGCCGCTTCGATACTTGTCCGGACCTTCGGCCGACTTAGCGTTTTTACCATCAACTCAGCCAACTGCTCTTCATTTTCGAGCGTAGCTATCAACGCCAAGCCCAAAGCGGGGTCCGGCTGCGCGCAGAACAAGTTTTTACCGACACAAACCCCCATCGCCGGGCCTTCGATGTGCAAAGTAGCTTTGCCGAACTCCGTGACTCCGGCCGTCTCGGCTTTGATCGTAATCTTGAGACCTTCAATGCGATTTTCACTGCCGTTGATGAAGCTT
>JAPKCE010000085.1 GCA_028823075.1 Myxococcota bacterium | reverse complement strand
TTAAGAGGCTACCTCGGAACAATTAATGTCGGTAATCTTTACCAAAGTCGCGATGCGCCGGCACAACACAATCAACTCTGTGCCACGCAATATGGAGCGGGTGCCCATCAATGCACACGTGCAGAAGCGGAAGCCGTAAACGATTGGCCGCGCATTTGTGGCGACGGAAACAACAGCCATGTTATCGTCAACGACCAAGCAAGATGGAATGACGGATACGGCTATTTATACATGTGTCGATCTTGCGGTAACGGCTCCTGGGGCAACATCTGCAACGGTCAACCGGTGCCCTGCTGTGGCTAAAATACTCATCTGGGGTGCCACTGGGTTTACCGGCTCGCTCGTCGCTTGCGAACTCGCAGCGCAGATGAGCAGCGACGATGAATTAATCCTCGGCGGGCGCAATTTAAAAAAGCTCGAAGCCATCGCTCAGAGCTTCGAGCGGCCCTGCTCCCTGCGCCAAGCTCAGGCCGATGATGAAACTAGCCTGCACACCATGCTCGAAGGAGTCGACGTGGTGGCAAGCACAGTGGGCCCTTATCGGCGCTACGGCTTTCCTTTGGCCAAAGCCTGCGCCGAAACGGGTGTCGACTACGTAGACCTCTGCGGCGAAACCCCCTTTATTCGCCGCTGCATCGATGAGCTTGGCGACAGCGCTGCGGCCAGCGGCGCCCGCTTGGTTCACGCTTGCGGCTTCGACTCCATCCCCAGCGACCTCGGCCTGCTCGCCTTGCAGCAAGAACTCGAAAGCGCCTGCCTTCCGCGTCTCGGACATGCCCAAACCACCCTTTGCCGGCTCAAAGGCGGGCTCAGCGGCGGCACCTTCGCCAGCATGCTCGGGCTCGTTAAAGATGCCGTTAATGACAAACAACTGCGTCGGATTCTCGGACACCCTTACAGCCTCAACCCGGCCGATGAACGTAAAGGCCCGCAGGGTCGTGACCGCAGCGGCACCTCCTTCGATAGCGATCATCAACGCTGGACAGCACCCTTTCTCATGGCAGGAATCAACACCCGCGTAGTACGCCGCAGCAACGCGTTGCTCGGGCATCCCTACGGCACCCACCTGCTCTACGACGAGGCGATGGCCTGCCGCTCGCGGCTGCAAGCCGTAAGCATGTCGGCAGGCTTGCACGCTTTTACGCTAGGCGCTGCGCTGCCGCCGAGCCGTTGGTTGCTCGGAAAACTCCTCCCCAAACCCGGACAAGGGCCCAATGAAGACGAAAGAGCCGCCGGCTATTTTGAGTTACAGATCGTCGCTCGCCAAAGCGCCGATACGCCAGAGATAGGCCGGCTTATTGTCGCCGCGCAAGGCGACCCGGGCTACAGCCAAACGGCAGTGATGCTAAGCCAGTCTGCGCTGCTGCTCGCCGCTGGTGAGTCATCCGCACATGGCGGTATTCACACGCCCGCATCTGCTTTGGGCATGAAAGCAGTAGAGCGCCTCAGGGCCCAAGGGTTCCGATTCGAGTTTCGAGGCGCGGCTTAGCGCTGCTCGCTAGGTTTCGATTCGCCGAGCAGAACTGCCTCTTCAGCTGCCAGCGTACCTAGGTGGTTCGCCCGCGGTTGTAAAAGTCAACATAGTCGCAGGTTTTTAACATCTAAAACCCAAAAACATGAGCAGGGACTTAGCAGTCTTCTGTTTTTCCGATAACCTTCGGCACGCTATAGCAAAAGGACCTTTACCCATGCGCTCCTTTCAACTCCTAATCGCTGCTCTCCTGCCCCTCACCTTCGCTTGCTCCTCGATTGATAACGGTGGCGACTCGGTGCAGCCGCCAGAACCCGAGCCCACAAGTTTCACCGTCGAACGCAAGGTTTTGCACGAGGTGTTTTCTGCATCCAACTGCGGCCCTTGCTTTGAAGCGGAAGAGAATCTCAACCGAGTCTGGGATGCCTTTCCGGGCCGCTACACCGTTATCGACTATCAGGTGGGTAGCGACCGCTACATGACCGCTGAATCCGTGGCGCGACGCTTTTATTACCTACCGCCGGACACCGAGAACTATTCGATTCCCTGGGTCTACGCTGACGGCGTTAACGGCTTTCACCCCAACCTTTGGCACAGTGGAGCTGGTGAGGAAGCCGATCATTACAACGAAGAGGACTTTGAAAGCTTCGCCTCGGTACCAAGCCACATTCGCTTAGAACTCGATCACCGAATCGACGGCCAGACCCTGACCATCGACTGGAGTGTTACAGCCGGAGCCAACTTTAGCAGCGACGATCTGGTGGTCCATGTGGTGATCAACGAAAAGAAAACCACCGCCAACGTCGGCAGCAATGGGCTCACCGAGTTTCATCATGTGATGAAGAAGATGCTGCCGAACAAGCTGGGTAGCGCTTTAGGGCGCATGAATGCCGGTGATGTCGTCGAAGACACGTACACCTATACCTTCCAAGGCGATTATGACCCCGATACCGGGACTCCTGCCGCAGGCAAGCATTATGTCAACCATAGCATGGCTCATACCGTCGAAGAGTTCGACGATTTAGAGGTCGTGATCTTCGTGCAGGATAACACCACGCAAGAGGTGCTTCAGAGCGAATGGTCGCAGTAGGCTGATCCTACTGACACATCGCCACGCAACTCTCGGGGGTCTCTCCGCGGTTGCAGGCCTCACCCTGGGTAGCGGGCTTGAGGTTGATCCAGGCGTCGCGAGCCAGGTCAAATGTCCACACATCGTTGATGATCCCGCAGTCGGTTTTGCCGCCAAAAACGACCCATTCGCCGCGCTGAGTATCTAGCGAGGCGAAGTGAGCGCTGCGCCGGTCCGGTGCCTGGCGATTGGGTTGGGTAAAATCAACAGGGAAATCGCAGCGTGCAAAGGCAGGCTCGTTCACGGTCTCGGCCTCAACGATGGCGTTCCACGTGGCGCTCGCCAGATCAAACTCCCAGGTATCGTTGTTGTTCCCCACGTCGCCGTCATCATGACCAGCAAAGAGCAGCACCCGATCACGGCTGACATCGTAAGTGATGCTCGACCAGATACGCCCGTTGGGTCCCGAATCGCTCTCGGCAGCCAACAAGGTCCAGGCGCCAGTGTTCAAATCCATCACCCACAAGTCGGCTAAGAAGGGGCCCAGCCAAGCCCCCTCATCGCCGCCGCCAAAGATGAACAGGCGATTGCCCGCATCATCGACCGCTGCCGAATGGAACAAGCGCCCCCTTGGTGCGTCACCGGTCGACTGGATGCGGCGCCAAAGCAGGGTCTCGGTGTTAAATGCCCAAACATCGTTATGGGGGGTAAAACTCAGGCCGCTGGTGGAGCTGTTGCCGCCGAAAACGATGAGTTCGCCGGTGGCTCGATTCAAACCTCCCGCCGGGTTTGAGCGCGCCACAGGCCCAGCGTTTTGTGCCGCCAATTCGCTCCATTTCATGGTCTCGAGGTTGAGTGCCCAGATGTCGTTATAGTTACGATACGCACCGTTTGAGCGCGTCCGCGAGCGGCCGCCAAAGATGATCATGCGATCGCCAGCAGGGTCGTAAACTCCCATGCCGCGAGCGCGACCGCGCGGTCCGTCGTCGAGCATTTCTTCACGGAAATTCGCACAGACGGTATCGTAACTAAATACCTCATAGCGTCCAACCGGGTGGCCGGCGTTTTCACAGTTGATTGGGATGTTATCGTCGCCGCCAAAAAACACGATGCGGCGACGTTGTTCATCGTAAACACCCATGGTTTCGGCGACAGCGGGCATCTCCGCTTCGTCCCAACCATCGCAGGCCTTAGGCCCAGCGTCAGTGGCGCCAAGCCCGGCGTCAGCGGCTGAGTTGTCGTCAGCAGGACAAGCCGTGAAAAACACGCAAACAGTAAACAAAGCGAACCGACGCATCATCAATCTCCTCGGGCTCCAGCGCGAATCCAGCCTCGGATCATATCGATCTGACAGGGCGCTAGCGGATCACCTGTCGTGGGCATTCGCTGACCGCTTCGCTCGGCCGTTTCAACTATTTTATTGAGCAAATAGCTCTTTGACGGATCACCTGGCACGACCAACAAGGCATCGCCGTGCAAAGTTGAGGGTCGATTAACCAAGGATGCCGGTGCGGCTTCGGCGCTCAAATCCAGACCACCCGCTGCGTCGGCAGAGCTATGGCAACGAGCGCTCGAACAACTTGGCGTCATAATGCTGTCTTGAATAATGGACCAAGGCACCGCCACATCACCCGGGACAGGGCAATCGGCAGCCACAACGACTACCGCGCGCATGCGCGCCACTACCGCCGCGGTCAGCGGCCCCGAGACTAAGGGCTCATCATGACCGACCAACACGATGGGCTCGTGATCTCTGGTTTGTACTTGGTCTAGGCGATGCTCAACCCCATCACCATCCGTCTCGATATAGCGTTCACTACCAAAGCCCATGACCACATCGAGCAGCGCCGCATTAGCCTCATCTTGCGCCACGGTATGGCAGCGATCACAGCGCATAAAGGGCGACCAACGCTGCGTGGTATGAGGGTGAAAAGCACGATGACCATGGCCGTCATCGCCCGACATACTACGGCGAATCTGCTTGTCGACTACCTTCTCACCGCTCCCCGAAAAGACGGTCATGAACATGCGCTCGGCCGGCATCGATGGCGTAATGCGCCCATCGGTTGAGAACATCAAAATCAGATCATCCGTAGCGACCCAACGCCGACTCCCGGCAATGCGTCCCACCGTACTGTTACCGCTGATCAAGCTGCGCTGATTGGAGCCCATATCCACTTCGACATGACAGCCATAACAAGTGGGGACCCAGCCGCTGTGGCAAGCATCGCAGCTCATCGTGTCGAGGTGGCTAAAGCCCGACTCGTCACGCCCCATCGAGCGGTGAAGATAACTCGTAGGTGCTGCGGAGTCGATGGCAGGCTTAATCTGAGGCACTCGTAAACGCAGCTTTTTAACTTTGGTCGTTAGCCAGATTTCGCCGGTATCGTCTTGACTCAGACTCTTCATCGGGTTGCCCAAGCGTGTTTTTAGATCGCTCGGCGCATCGGCTGTACCGTGGCAGGTCTGACACCGCACCTCGACGGCCAAGTTGGAGTCTGAATACAGATGTCCATCACCGTGTAAATCGTGGCTGGTATGGCAATCGATACAATCCATTCCTGCTTGAAAATGGTCGTCCGGAGGGGTCTCATCATGGTCGTTGGTCGTATCCTCGTCGACGATGTAATAATCGGCATCATGCCCGTGCAGCGCCTCGCCACTCGTGGCGACGTTTGGCGGGTCTAACCCGGCACCAGCGCCTTCGCGCATACCCATGAAAGAGGGTCCAATTCGACCTCCTCGGTAATGACAATGCATGCATTGTTCGGTGGTGACCGCTGTCGTTAACTCATGGCGTTTGGGATGCGCCGGAGTATCGTGAACCACCGTCGGGTCAGCGCTCTGACTGAGCCCGTCATTACTGTAATTCATATGGCAAGCCGTGCAGCCGCTCGAACGAAAGTCTCCCGGAAATTTGTTGTCGCCGAAACTCCACAGATGGCAGCGCATACAGGCTTTGGTTAGGTATAAATCCTGGTATTCCCATAACTCGCCGACAGGCGGGTGCTCGCCGTTTACTGGCGCTCCAGCAAGCCTCGGTTCTTCCATTTTTGCTAAACTACCGACGGTTCCAGGAACTTCGCCAACCCGAAAGCTAGGGTCGCGCGCATCGTAAATGCCTTTAACACTCGCCCCGCTGCGCTGAGCGCCAGCGCGATAGCGAGCCACCCCGAGCTCGCCGCTAAAGGTCGCCATCTGATTGGTTTTGACCTTCTCAACCAAGTCGCCATGACAACCGCCCGCGCCGCAACTTGTCGCCGCCACACGCAAGTCGCCGGGGTTGATAAAGCGAAGGTAATCTTCGGGCACATCGTCGAGTTCGCCCAGAGTAAGGTTTTTTACGTAGGGCTCAGCTCCGGGAGCCGCCAGAACATGAGCCTCACTTTGTTTGTACGCGCCACCATTCCCGCCATGGCAATCGGTGCAGCTCAAGTCTTTTCCAGCGATTTGAGGGTGTGCCTTTTCGATGCCGTGGGGCTGCCCTTTTGTATCGACCGGGCGATGGCAGGACAAACAAGAAGAACGCTCAAGCACCACCGTCTCGGGCCCCCAGCAAGAAGCGAGCATCAAGGTAGATAGGCAAAGCGCGCGCATAGTCTAACCGCGTTCCAAGACAACAATAAGTTGAGTCTCTAGAGGCTCAAAATCGGGCGTGCTGTAGCGCACCGTCAAGAGCGCCGGGCTGCCAAAATACCGGGCGACGTCGGCGATCGCCGAACCGCGATCTCCGACCGGGATGGGAATATCGTAGGCTTCCAAAAACCCTTCGGCGGTACGAACGAGCTTAATGGGAAAACCCGTCTCGCCCACCGTAGCACCGCTACCATCTTCACCCAGACTGACGCTCGCCTCAATGCGACCGCGCGAGCGCAAGCCCGTAATCCTCAGGCTAATATGCGCCCAGATACCGCCCTGAAAACCGGCGACGATATGCAGCTCATCCTGCGCTTCGAGCCGACGGAAAAGTTGTTCTTCGTAGATGCCCGCTTGGATGGTCTTTTCCATGCTGGCTTGGGCTTCATCCGGATCGTAATCAAAGAACACTTCGTGATCTTGGTAGATTATTTCACGTTCGCCGCACGCCATGCCCGAACTGCAAAGCAAAAGCGCAGCGCTGAACGTTGCGCGAAACATCAGCGTTTTTTCGAGCGGCGGCGAGGCGCTACTTTTTTCGCCTTTTTCTTACCTCGCTTATTCGCCTTCGGCTTCGGCTCAGGATCCGGCTCTTCGGCCGCCTCTGCTTCAAATAAATCTGATGCCGCTTTTGGAGCAGACGCTTCAGAGCGTCCAGGCAAAGCAAAGCTGAAACCGAAACTACCGACGATGGCGGGTGTTACGTAGGGCAAAACATCGAGTTGAGGTGACAGGTCGAGTTGCATCGTCATCGGCGATCCGGGGCTACGCATGCGCAGGCCGACAGAAGCCGACAAGGCCAGTTGCGGGTATAAGCGCTGGGCTCCGCTGCGCAGCCAGAGCAAAGCGCCGGCTCCAACTGTCAGATGCGTTTGCCAGCCGGGTACCGGTATCTGCATGAGGTTGTGCTGGTAACCGGCACCGAGCATGGGGGCTTCAAGTCCAAACTGGAAGGCATTCAATCGGTGCAGAAAACCGCTGCGCACAATCAAACGCCCTGCGGGGTTGAGCGCCAAAGTAAAGGTCAAAGCGGTCGGTTCACCGATCTCCAGCCCAAGCTCCATCGCCGGGGCATCCCCCGCATCGGTCAGGGCAGAGACGCTGCTTTCGCTGGGCTCGGACGAGTCGGCATCGCCGTCCTCCGCCGCCTTAGTTTCTGGCTGAGCTTTGGCCGAGCCATCGCCGTCGCCCAGAGAACGGTTTCCAGCCGTCGCTATGACCGGCAGGCTGAGCGCCAGAAGGGCGCATGCAAAACTCTTCATTCTTCGTTTGCCGTTTTTACAGCCACCACACAGGTCGCAAAAGTACGGCAGGCAGAATCCGTCTTGCTCTCGCAGACGTCACTGGCGGCCTCCACGGCGTCGGCGCAAGCGACGAAGTCTTG
>JAPKCE010000681.1 GCA_028823075.1 Myxococcota bacterium | reverse complement strand
ACAGCATTTCGCCTGGGCATTGTTGGTCTGATCTGCAAGGGTTAGGACGACAAAATCCGCTGCTTTGGTCGCATCGCTCGGCCTCGTTACAGGGGCAAGGACGCAGGCAGCGGTGCTCAACGCATTGTTCGTTGTTAGCGCAGCCGGGTTCGCAAGGGGGCGGGCCGACATCGAAGTCTTCGCCGGCATCCGTAATGCCGCCATCCGCGAGCGAAGATGCATCGACCAAGAGCGTGCCGCCATCCGTCGGGACCGCCGGCGAGTCGGGGCAGGCGCAACACAGAAGCAAGGGTAAAAGTACTGCCCTCATGGTTTCCACCAACGCGCCAGCCAGCGCTCGCCGAAGCGTAGCATGACCGCTTCGGTCCCTTCGGGTAAGGCTAAGGTGTACATTTGGTCTCCTGCGGCGGGCACCATCGCGTGGAGTTCGCCGCTTGGGCTGAGCAGGGCGCTCAAGGGTCCATCTAAAGTTCCTGCATGCAACCCCACGTTGAGTTGGTCGGCATCAAAGTCGACACTCAACCATGCAGGCTCGACGACGGTTAGAGGGCTATGGCGCTCGCCGCAGTCAAATTCCACTTCGGCGCCACTTGGAAAGCGCACCTTTCCTTGTCGCCAAGGGCTGAGCAAATAAGGCGTCGTTCCGCTTTGAATCTGACCTTGAACGTCCCAGCGTCGCGCCGCTCCGCCGCCGGGAGGAATCAGAGCATGTCCCACGCCAAAGCCGGGAACGTAGCGCGGCCGCGGGATGATGCTGCAGCGCGGGGCGGCACCGTTCAGCGGAAGCTCTCGATGCAGTCTCGGGAAGCCTTCTATTCCCAATTCAATGATGTCGATAAAGCCATCGTTGTCGAAGTCGGCACGCAACATACCGCGAGCCGAAAATGGGTATTCGGCGACCCCGCTGTCTTGTGTGCTGTAAGGCTGAAGGCCGACGTCTTCGCTGTGGGTGGTAAAGTAGCCTTGATCATTTTGCAGCAACAGCCCCTGGTAATGGAGCCCGTATTCGCGGCTGGACATGTAGCTGCCGGCGCCTTGTGAGACGAGCAGGTCGTCGTGCCCGTCGCGGTTGAAGTCATCGACGATAACGCTCCAGCTAAACATGGGCATTTGTTGATTAAAACCGAGTTCAGCACGTTGCGACCTGGCAAAGTCACGGGGACGCTCTCCAGAAACCTGAACCATTCGGTTTGTTCCGAGATCCGTCATATAAAGAAGCTCGCCGCGGCCCTCGACCTGCAACACACCTGCGCCCATGAAACCTCCATACTCGGTGTGGCCGACACCGAGCCGAAAGGGGCGGAATCTACATATGTTTCTCGGGTCGCAACGTAAGTAAACACCCCCGGAATCTGCCTCGATACCAGGGGGTTTGGTGTAAAAATCCTCGGCGGCGATAAGGTCGATTAATCCGTCGTCATTAAGGTCCGTGGCTCCGAGTGCTACAGTTGAGCTTTGGGCTACGAGGAGCAAAGGGGGCTCGCCCGCCCAGGAAGATTGTTGGAGGGAGCGAAAGCTACCGTTGCCATCTTGTATAAAAGCCAAA
>JAPKCE010000680.1 GCA_028823075.1 Myxococcota bacterium | reverse complement strand
GGCGGTGGTTGCCGGGGCACAGTGGCAGCCGCGCCAGAGGCAGTGGACCTCGAAAGTATCCGCGAATCCATCGCTAAACGGCGGCATTTCATAGGACCGGGTGATTCGGTTGATGTGCAAATTTATCGAGAAAAAGAGCTCAGCCTTAGTCAGATCGTAAGCCAAAATGGGACGATCTCTTTACCGGTGACCGGCGAGGTTCGCGTTGCCGGCAGAACTCGCGTTGATATCGAAACCGAATTGCGTCAAAAACTAGAAAAGTCTGGCTTGAGCTCGCCTCGAGTTTCGGTGCTCATCAAAAAGATGGTCTCCGCCAAAGTGTCGGTTTATGGAAAAGTTAAAAAGCCGGGCACTTTTCCATATGAGGCTGGGATGACCGTGGTCCACGCCATCACTTTAGCGGCAGGTTTGGAATGAACTGCGCAGCAGGACCGAGTGATCATTATTCACCCAAACGGTGAGCGGCTGGAAGTGCCTTTACGTCAAATTGGGCTGGGTAAAGTACCGAACGTGCCCCTTCTTCCGGGTGATGTAATTTACGTCCCTGAGAGTTATTTTTAGGTCGCCGTCAGGGCTAAGGAGTCGCTTGTGAAGGGTATTATTTTGGCAGGTGGTATGGGCACACGCCTATCGCCGCTGACTCAGGTTACCAACAAACACCTTCTTCCGGTCTTCGACCGCCCTATGGTCGATTATCCGATGAACTGTCTGATCACAGCAGGTATTGATGAGATTATGATCGTCACCGGAGGTGAGCATGCGGGTGACTTCCTGAAACTCATGGGAAACGGCGAGCGGCTGGGTCTCAAACATCTCAATTATACTTACCAAAAAGGTCATGGTGGCATCGCTGAAGCTCTGGGGCTTTGCGAGCATTGGGCTGATGGCGACGCTATCTGCGTGATTCTTGGGGATAACATTTTCGAATACCAGTTGGCTCCTGGGCTGAGACGGTTTGCCGCTAACCCTGACGGCGCCATGGTGTTTTTGAAAGAAGTGCATGATCCCGAGCGCTTTGGTGTCGCTACCTTGGAAGAAGAAAGTGTCGTAAAAATCGTCGAAAAACCTGAGCATCCGGAGACAAACTGGGCGGTCACCGGAGCCTATTGCTACGATGCTAAAGTCTTTGATATTATAAAGACATTAAAGCCGAGTTCGCGTGGTGAACTCGAGATCACCGACGTCAACAATGCCTATTTGAAGAGCGGGAATCTGCATGCTCATAAGCTGGCGGGCTGGTGGACTGACGCGGGAACTTTCGACAGTCTCTTGCGCGCCGGGAACTTGGTGGCCAAAAGCGGCGCCAACAAACCAGCCGGATACGCCAAACCTCTTATGCGTCAACGTATTCTAAGCATCTTTGACCTGAGCACGCGATCTGGTGCTCGTCGTAGCGCCTTAATCTTCGCAGCGCTGATCCTTATACCATTTTTGGGGTCATCTGGACTGACCTCGCCCTGGGAAGCGCAGTACGCTGAGGTGGCGCGGGAGATGGCCGCCAACGGCAATTACGTTTATCCCAAATACCGAAATGTCGGTTTTTTCTCAA
>JAPKCE010000679.1 GCA_028823075.1 Myxococcota bacterium | reverse complement strand
GCCATGGCAAGATCCTCAAACCCAGCAGCCTCGGCACCGTTTTCCGGCAGGTTCAGCAGTAAGCGCTTGCGGGTTTGGCACACGCGATCAGTGCGCAAGCTACCATCTAAACAGACCACCACCGCAGCAGGCCCGACCTCTAACTCAAGGCTACCTAGGATGGTGTTGCGTAAGTCCTGCCCGCCCCAAACCAGGCGCTCGCCGGTGGCGCTAAACACCTGCGCATCATCGGTACCGCGATGAATAACCAGACTTGGAAAGCCGTTGTGCGGCGCCGCAAGAACCACCAGATCGTCGCGCCCGTCGTTGTCTAAATCGGCGACGGCGCAGGCAAAGCGGGCATCGTAGGGTGCGCTGTACGTGCCACCACTCCAACTGCGCTCCGCTTGCTGGGTCTCGCTGGGTAAGGCGCCGTTTTCGTCCAGATGCACCACCGCGAACCAGCCGCCCGAAGCGTCGGTGCCGCAAAGCAGCAACTCCGGCGTGGCATCACCGTGCAGGTTACGCCGCCAGCCACCTGTGATGGTCACGGCGCCCACTTCACCACCCGGTCGGGTGATGGTCACGGCGCCACCCGCGCCGCCCGGGCCTGGGCCGGTCCATTGCGTTGGCGGTTGGGCATAAAACGTTTGCGCGTTGCTTACCGCACCGTTCTCGCCCGGATGCTTTAAGCGCAGGCCTAGCCAACGCCCAGCGCCCATCAAGCCTTCGCGCAGCGTCACCTGAATTCTCGGATCACCTTGATCACGAAACTCATAATTGAGCGGAATGGCATCACGAAGCACCTGCGCGGTGCCGTTACCGTCCAAACGCACTTCGAGCACGCCGTCATCGTTGCGCTGCATGGCGACGAGTTCGGCCTGGGTGCATGCTACCGCCGGGGTGCAATCACCGTTGCCGAGTAAATTGGGGTAGATCAGCCGATCGCGGTCGGCGTTGATTTGCCAGGTATGCGCTGTTCCAGGGCTTTCCATGACAAAGCTGTGGGAGGGGCCAAATCCAACCGAGATCAGTTCAGGCGCAGCAAAGCCGCCGGTTTCGATCAGCAACTCAGAGCGCGCCGCCGCCTCTTCGATGCTTTCGCCGGCGCGCCGGGCGCGACCGTTCACCGCCCGCGTTTCATACTGCTCAAGCTCATTGAAATAGCGCGGCCGCAGGCTGCAATCGGCCTGCTCATCACCGCCGCCGGCAACGCGAAAACTAGCCCGCCCGTCGGCGTCGAGTTCGAAGGCGCGCTGACTGACATGACAGTTCGAAATATCAAGCCACATGCGCAGGCCTTCGGGCGCTAAATTATTGGCATCAAGCGCCTGCAAAGTCACCGCCACGCTGGTGGCGTCGGTCCATTCGTTGGGGCTTTGTGAATAGTTGTCCAGGCTGCGCACCGCGCCCTCCATGAGCTCCGCAGTGAGCACCGCAGTGAGCGGCGGGCCCGGCACTTGGACAATGCGCAAACGCGTGCTGGCAGGCGTCATACCATGAGCAAGACGGTAAATGCAGGTGCCGATGTTGCCGCCGGCAGTGAGGGTTAATAAGCCTGGGCCATAGC
>JAPKCE010000678.1 GCA_028823075.1 Myxococcota bacterium | reverse complement strand
GTTGTCTTCGCCGTGGGCGGGCCAATTAAAACAGGGCATGCGCCACAGTTGGCCGCTGTCCGAGAAGGCGTCGGGCGGTACTCCTGACTGCAAGGCCATGGCGCCGTTTGGGTGCAGGGCAAAGAGCGTGGGGTTTTGCCAGGCATCAGCGCTCTCGTGGTCGACATAGATCGGCAGATCGCCGAGCAGGATGATCTCTTTGCTTTGGGCATAGTCTCGCAAGGCTTGCCAGGCGCGTCGGGCTAAAACCTGGATGGCCAAATAGGCGGCTATACAAGTGTTCGTTGGATCAAAATCACCGAGACTTGGGTTTCGAGCCTTTATCGGCCAGGCCCACCAACGAGCATCGCCATGGATGCGTTTTCGGTTCTCAAAATGTGCCGCAGCTAAAAGCTCGGGTTGTTCGGCCAAAAGCTCTTCAAGGCAATTGGGCTGGCGTTCGACAAGGCGCTTGGCGGCAAGTTGTAAAAGGCGGGCTCGGTAGGGCCGCTGCGCCGCGTAGTCGACACAGTTGGAATTGGCGGGTGCACCGGCCAGTTCATGGGCTTTGAGCAGCTCTTGGCTTACCAGATCATCGAGGCTGATGAGCAGCGGCGAAATGGCAAAGGCTGAGCACGACGAATAGGGTGAATTGCCGCGCCCGGGTTCGTTGAGCGGCAGGGTTTGCCAGACCTTGGCGCCTTGAGCGGCCAGCCAGTCGACAAAGGCGCGCGCCGCGGGCCCAGCGTCGCCGCAACCCTGCCCGCCCGGCAAGGCGGTGATCGGTAAGAGGACGCCGCTGCTGCGCGGTAGGTCTTTGAAGCGCATGATGGGTCTTTCTTTGTCGGGGGAGTCTGACACTCATTGTTTCAAAGCGGCGTCTTATGCTAACTCGGGCGCTATGAAAAACACACCGCATAAAGCCGCCCTACTCTTTGCTTGTTTCATGATGGCATGCAGCCAGGGTGTGCTGCCGCAGATTCCGCCAGAACGAAACGAACGCATCCCCACTAGCGTTGAGTTGGTGGCCGCTCCGGAGCGTTTGGTCGCGGGAGCGTGGGGGCAGATCGAAGCTAGCGTTCTGGACCAGTTTGGGCTCGCCATGGCGGGACAGATCATCAACCTCGCGGTTCAGGTCGAGGGGCAGACGCTTGGGCTGGTTCCGGCGCTTGGCAACACCTGCAGCACCGGGCTGGAAGGCGAGCGCTGTTCGGTGGTGGTGCGTAGCGAAGGCCAGCAAGGTGTTTATAACCTGGTTTTAAGCAGCAGTTCGGCGGCGCCTTTAAGCTTGGTAATACATGTCGATGCTGCACCCGACACAGCGCATCTTTTCGTTGAAATGCCGGAAAGTACTTTTGAGTTTGTAAATGGGGGGCGGGATTATTTAATCAACGTTCCTCCTTTGGAGTTGGCGCTTAGGCAAGCGCCGGTCGAGGTGACGCTTAAGCTGCTCGACCAGTACGGCAACCCCATCGCCGCTATGCTGAGCGCTCGGGTTCTTAGCGAGACCCCGGTTGCTCAGGCCGATGCAGGTCCGCAACCCGACGCCGCCGCAACCGACGCCGCCGCAACCGAC
>JAPKCE010000084.1 GCA_028823075.1 Myxococcota bacterium | reverse complement strand
GGTCGAGCTAGAGTTCAATCCACCTGAGCTTGTTTTTGGCGCCATTGACGGCGGCTTCTCGGGAGCACCGACCCTGCTCGTCGGCGGCGTTGCAGAGGGCCGCTTCAGCGCCTTTGAAGATGGTGCCGAATTACCCATCCTGAATGGCTTTCAGGGGGGAAGGTGGATTCATGTGGCCTTGCGCGTAACGGGCATGCGCAATCGGGGGCGCGCCGAAATGCGGGTCACGGGCATCGGCAACGCCTCTTACGATATAAAACTGATCCGCCGCGGTGAGCTGCTCGAAGTCTTTGACCTACCCATTCCCGTGGGGCGCAACCCTCGGCTTAGCGATGATGAAGTCGACGCTTTGGCTGGCCAAACTGCGCAACTTGAGGTGAGTTATACCGTGGGCCAGACCCGCCTGTCGGACAGTTTTGAGATGCAACTCACCCTGGGTGAACATTGAGAGCGCTGTTGCTGCTCTTGCTCGCTGGCTGCCCTACCAAACCGAGTAAGGTGCAGGTTAGCGTTGCGCGGGGGGGCTGCCTGAGTTGTCACCGGCCGTTGGACGGCCAAGGCATGGCGCATGGCATCGAGTCCATGCATCCGCCCGTCGATGGAAAGCCTTTAAGCTGCGTGCGTTGTCACGGCGGATCCCAAGCCAGCAACGTGCTCAGCGAGGCGCATGTCGCACCGGGGGTCGACGACCCAACCGATCTGCGCAGTTTAAGCCATGGTGAGCTCGACACGGTAACGCCATCATACCTTCGCTTTATTAATCCCGGTGATTTGCGGGTAGCCGAAGAGGCCTGCGGCGGCGCCTGCCACGGCGATACGGTGAAGGCTGTAAAGACGAGTTCGATGGCAATTAAGTCGAGCAGTTTCGCGTCCGGGCGATATCGCGCCGGACAGCAGCGCTCAAGCCAAGCTCTCAAAGCGATCCGCGACGCTACCAACACCCGTTTTGCGGTGGGGGAGCGCCACGGCACCGTAGGCGCTGTCGCTAAACTCGATGAGCCGCGCATCGCCGGTGACGAAGACGAGCCCGGCCCCTATTACGACCTTTTATTGAGTAAGAACTGCAGCGGTTGCCACCTGTACCGCTTCGCCGATGACAAGGTCGCCGGCAGCCATCGTTCGAGCGGCTGTTCTGCCTGTCATGTTGCCTATTCCTCAAGCGGAACCAGTGCCAGCGCCGACCCTACGAACAAAGCTCAAAAAAGCGGGCATCCGCAGCTGCACCGCATGACCGCCAAGCCCGGAAACGAACAATGCACGACCTGTCACCAAGCGGGCGGAGCGCGCATCGGTTTATCGTCTCAAGGCCTGCGCCAAGCTGCCAGCCCCGGCTTTGAATCGCCTCAGGTCGTTTGGGATGATAGCGGGCGTTGGGGTCTGGGCCCGGGGCGTTTGGTAGCCAAAGAGTCGGCCAGCGCACATTATGACGCCACACCCGCCGACGTTCATTTTGAGGCTGGCCTGTCCTGCATCGATTGCCATACGGCCGCCGAAGTGCATGGCGACGGGCATCTTTACAGCGGCGGTGGTGCCGCCCTCGAGGTGACCTGTGAGACCTGTCACGGGAGCGCCGAGAGCGTCGCAGATTTCACCACCCGCCGAGGGACCGTGCTCACTCATTTACGTCGCCAAGAGGACGGCAAAGTCCTGCTCACCTCTAAGGTTACGGGCGCAGAACACATCGTGCCTCAGACCAAGAACCACGTGGCTGCCGCGGCTCCGGGTAGCCAACTGCACGCTTCGATGGGCCGCTCGGACAGCGGCTTTTCTCATCTCGACCGCCTCGACTGTTCGGCTTGTCATAGCGCCTGGATACCGACTTGTTATGGCTGTCATGTCGAGGTTAATATGGCTCAGACTCAGACCAGTCAGGTCAGCGGAAACGCGACTTTCGGCTCGCTGCGCTCGACCCAGCTTCACGTGCGCACCGACGATCTGATCTTGGCGCTCGATGGCCATGACCGAATTAAACCGTCCATGCCGGCAGAGCGCCTTTTCATCTCAGCTGATAATGGCGCCGGTGAGCGCGTTCTCGATAAGGCGCCCCGCCGTACCATTCATGACGATCCGGGCCACGGTCATCGCGCCGTTGACCCCCATACGACGCGCCGTTGGTCGCCCTTTATGAACTGCCGCCGTTGTCATGAAGCCGATTCAGCGCGCCTCGCGGCAGGCTACGGTTCGGATCGGTTTTTAGAGCCTGATGGGCGCGGGCAGATGCATCGTTTGGATGCCTTGCGCGACCAGGGCGATGAGCCGCTCGTTACCTTTGGACCGCGCCAGGAGGTGCGCGCCTCGGCGCTGCCACTCGACCTTGTTTCGCGCATGCTCTCTGCCGAAATTGTGCTGCCGGATTGCGATGTCGACGCAAGCACCGCACTACCCTTTAGTTTGCTGCGCGATCGCTACTTTGAGCCTAATTGCAGCGCTTGCCACGATGGCGCAGCGCAGCCGCTCATCGACCATGCGCTGATCAAAGCTCAAAGCGAATCCAGCCCAAGTCTGGGTGATCGCCTCACCGCCGGTCATCATGGCGCCGTGTATTCAAGTTGTGATGCTGCGGCCATCGAAGGGTGGACCGCTGGCGGCATGCGCGATGACTAGGGCGCTAACGCTATTCCCACGGTGTAAGCACCCGAGGTAAAGGCGCTAAACCCACGCACAGCGAAGATGTAAGTGGTGCCGGCGACCAATTCAGTCTCGATGCGGCAATTAAGGCCTGCACCGCCGTCATCGTCGGCCATTAATTCGCCGCCACGACCATCTAAAAGACCACAAAGCGTATCGATATTACTCGTTGTCTCAAGTCGGTAGTTGCCATTGGCGGCCGGCGTGAAACGGAACCAATCGTGGTCGCCCGCAGTGATTTCGCCGGCGACTTGAGCGGGAAGTTCAACCGGCGCCGCGCTGTCGACGGAATCGCCTTGATCGGCCAAACCGCCTTGGTCGGGCAAACCGCGCAGCAGGTTGAGCGTGTAATCACCCGTTCCGTTCCCCGAGAAATGACGCACCAAAACATAGTAGGTAGCTCCTTCTTCGAGCCGTGAAGTGATGCTACAGTTGAGTCCACTGCCGCCGTCATCGTTATTTTCAATAAGGCCTTCGGCCGAATCACTAAGAACGCAGTAGGTGTCCATATTCGAGCTGGTGTTGATTTCGTAATCGGCGCTGATGGTTGCTACGAAGCGAAAGATGTCGACGTCGGCGCCCACTTCGATCCTGCCGGCCGTTTGGCTCATGTCGGCGACTAACGTTGCCGATACGGCGTTGTTGCCGTGATCGTCGGCCTCGTTGTTTCCCGGCTCGGGCTCGGGCTCCGGCTCGGGCTCGGGGGCGGGGGTGACGCAAATATTGCCTTCGCAGTTTTGCCCAGGTCGGCAATGCTCGGGGAGCCGGCATTGCACGTCGACGCAACTCGCCTCGGCGCAGATCTGACGCTCGCCGCATTGGGCGTCCGAATTGCAACTGTTATCGACGATGCAGCGTCCAATTTCACGCCCCTCGGCAATCTGGCAGGTGCCGTCAGCGCATTGTTCAGAGATCCGGCAACTACCGTTTGGAAGTTCGACGCATTGGCGGTCGGTAGGGTGGCAGAATTGGGAGATGGCGCAGTCGCTGAGAAACTCGCAACCATCGGTCTCGACAGGCTCTTCAGGAACTTCAGGCTCGGGCTCGCTAGGCGTTTCTCCTTCTTCACCACGCTGCACTTCGCACAGGCCGGACCCACCGCAGCTAAAGCCGTCGGGGCAATGGCTGTCGAGTTCGCAGGCGCAGCGGTTAGCGTCGTCGCGACGGCATTCGCCCGGTTGCAAGGCGCGGCAGATATTTGAGCCCATAACGCAGGTCTTGGCGGCCGGGCAGTCGGCTTCAACTTCGCAGGCGTTTGTTGTCACCGAGCGCTCAGCGTTATTCGGAGGCCCGCAAGCGCTAAGCATGGCTAGGGTGGTCAGCGTCAAGAGTCGAAATCGAAGGCTCATTTGGGATCCTATCCTCGAGTCAGCTTACGCTTAACAACTTCCAAAACCAATGGCCCTCAGACAAATGACTGACTCGGACTGAAAACTTGCGTCGGTTATTTGTCCGATGGGCCGCACCCCTCCATACTGATCGCCGACAATCGATCACAACTTAGGAGTCACACCATGAGTCGAATCGGACATAACGTACCCCTCGAAGGCCTTGAGCACGTCACCAAAATGCTCAAGGATAGCGCTGGTAAAGACGGCATCATCTCCCGAGCTGATGCTGAAAAGCTCGGTCAAGATTTGCGTAAAAATGGACAGGGCACCGAAGCCTTGGCCGCCGGCAAAGTGTTTCGCATGGTCGATAAGTTCGAAGACGCCCCCGGCGCTCGAGTCACCGGCAGCGATCTCGATCAGGCTCGTAGCTTTGTCGAAACTGAACTGCTCGAGAGCGCAGATACTAACCGCAACGGCTATTCCCAAGCCGAGCTCAAGACCATGCCGGCCACCGGTCGTGCCTTAGTCGAAATTGGCTTGAAATTGCGCTCGGACGCCGCTGATGGCGGTGGTCGTGTGGCGCATCGCATCCCCGAACTCGGCTTGCAGCATACGGCTGAGATGTTGAAGCAGGCTGCAGGCGCTGATCAGATCACCTCACGCGACGATCGCGAAGCTTTGATCGGCAACCTGTACAGCCAAGGGCGTGGCACCGAAGCCCTAGCGGCGAGTTACTTCTTTAGCTTTATCGACGCTCGTGACCATGAAACGGGCGCTCGCGTGACGACAAAAGACATCGATCGTGCGGTTGATTACGCGTCAGAGCGTCTGCTCAAGAACAAGGACACGAACCACAACGGCTACAGCCAAAAAGAGATCGGTCGCTTCTCGACCTCGGCGAAAGCTTTTCTCGAAGTCGGTAAACTGATCGACGCCGGGATCATCAAAGCCGACTAATAGACGTTGGGGTCGGTAAAACCCCGAAACACGGTGAGAACGATGATCTTCAAATCCATCCACAACGACCAGTTGCGGATGTAGTGAAGATCAAACTCTACGCGCTTTTCCATCTTCTCTAAGGTGTCGGTTTCGCCTCGCCAGCCGTTGATTTGTGCCCAACCGGTGATGCCTGGTTTGACCTTATGCCGGAGCATGTAATCGCCGATGAGTTGCCGGTATTGCTCGTTTTGCGCCACCCCATGTGGGCGCGGCCCGACGATCGACATCTGCCCTGAGATGACGTTGATGAATTGCGGTAACTCATCGAGCGATGTTTTGCGTAAAAACGCGCCAAGTCGCGTGATGCGCACATCGCTTTTGGTCGCTTGAACGAAGGTGTCACCATAATCGCAGGTATTCATCGAGCGGAATTTCCATACCGTGATCGTTTTGCCGTCGAACCCAATCCGGCGCTGTTTAAAGAACACAGGGCCGCTCGACGTGAGTTTAACCGCGGCGGCGATGGCGATCATCGGCAGGGTGATCGACGCGAGGATGATAAAGCCAACGACCACATCTTCGGCGCGCTTCACCCACCCATCAATTCCCAAAAACGGGCTTTCGAGAATAGAGATCACAGGCACATCGCCGAGGTTCTGTACACGCGCTTGCATGAGATCAAAGACCAGCAGGTCGGGCACCAAGTAAACCGATACGGTCGAGTTGTGCAGACGCTCGGTAAGGTCTCGAATCAGGCGGCTTCTCTCGAGCGGTAAGGCCAGATAAACGACATCGATTTTACCTTCAGAGCAGCGCTCGACCAAAGCATCTAAATCACCCGCTAAGCCCTCGCCTTCATCATCGTAAAAGCCGCTTTGCTCGATACCAAAACTTGGGTTGTCGACAAGTGTTTTGGCGATACGTTTGGCGATGGGGCCCGAGCCCACAACGGCGCCGGTGCGTTTGTTGTAGCCGCGGTCACGCGCCATGCGCAGCGCTACGCGCAAGGCTAACCGTAGAAAACTCAGAGCGACGGGGGTGGCGACAAACCAAAGGGTAACCGCCATGCGGCTGTATACGACCGAAGTTTTTGTGGCGAAGCCGACGCCCAAAAGAATCACTGTGACCAGGCTCCAACACCACCAAGTGCGCATCACCTCGGCACCTACGCTGCTGCCGCGCCATGAACTGTATAGGCCGCCGAACTCACCGATAAAGGTGAAGGCGACAACGGCGAGAAGGGCCAAGTTCAAATAGGCTTGGCTTTCGACGACCCGGGGTATCAAAGTCGCTAAATAAAGCGTTCCGGCGATGATCACCACGTCCAAAACCCGCTGCATTAAAGTGATGCGTGATTGATGCGGTCGCAATAAGCCGGCTTGAGCCATTCGTGTTCTCTCCGGGTACCCGCTAGCATGCCGGGCTCCCCTCGGAAGAAAAAAATGGTTGAGCATGTTTGAGGGTTGTTGAAGCGCGGGCGCTGCTTTGTTAGCGGAGTGCGCATTCGCAAAGCTTTTGGAGAAATACTGATGTTGTTTTTGAGTCTGTTGCTGGCGTCAAGCACGCCCATGCCAGAGATGATCCCGATGGATCATAAGACGCTTCTGGGCCGAACGGCTCCCGATTTTGAACTCAAAGACAATAAGGGTGGCACCTTCACCTTGAGCAAGAAGCGCGGTAAACATGTGGTCATCGCCTTTTGGGCGAGTTGGTGCGGGCCTTGCCAAGATGAGTTGCCCCAGTTGGTCTTGCTTTCTAAGCGTTACCCTAAGGTGCATTTCATCGCCGTGGACGTGGATCGAAACCCGGCTGCCGGGCGCCGCATGTTAGAGCGTATGAAGCTCAAAATTCCGGTGGCCTTTGATCCTGAAAACAAAGCTTTAGCCCGCTATGACGTGGCGAGCATGCCAACTTCGTACATCATCGACCCTAAAGGTACGGTGAAGTTTCGCAAAGTTGGTTATAATAAGAAAGACGGGCTCACCCAACTCGAAAATGCGTTGGCCGCGATGACTCGAAAGGGGCGTAAATGAACGCCTCGACAAGTAAAGCACCCTCCTGGGTCTTTATCTCTTTAATGCTCGTCGCCCTGTTCGGCCTAGGCGTCGGCGGGCTTATGACCTGGCACCATGAGGTGCAGGCTTTTGGTACAGCGCCAGCGGAGTTGATCGGTTGCACTGCCGATAAAGGCGTCGACTGCAATGTGGTCAATACCTCCGAATATTCCGAGTTCATCGGTATCCCAATTGCGACTTGGGGCATGGGTGTTTACGCGCTGGTGTTGTGGCTAGGCTTCTTGGGCCTAAAGGGTCGTCAGGGCGTCTTGGCGATCATCTTGGCTATCGGTGCCGGCAGTACTGTTTACAGTGTTTTTCTTTACGCTATCTCCAAATTTCAACTCGGTTACGTCTGTTTGTGGTGTCTGCGACTGTATGGCGCCAATCTAGCAATTTTGCTCATTCCCCTGCTCGGCGGAGCGTTGAAATCGGGCCCAGTGTCCAAGGCTCTGCTCGGCCAGGCTGCCGGTAATTTACTGGTCACCACCTTGCTCGCCATCGGCGGTCAGCAAGTTTATCATATGAGTCTTTTAGGCAGTGCACCGAAGGGTTTAGACCAAGATGTGAAAGCCGGAAGTGGTGATGCCAAAGACGGTGTTTTAGCGCCGCGGCTTATCGATGCCACCACCGAAAAGAAGAAAAAA
>JAPKCE010000083.1 GCA_028823075.1 Myxococcota bacterium | reverse complement strand
ATCGAACCGAAACGGAACTTGTTGATAACCTGAGCTTGGTAGGGGGATACCGCGCGGATAATCTCGTTGGAGACAACCGTAGGCTTAATGCGTTGCTCTTCTGTCAAACCCAGGCCGTCGAGGATGGCGGAGCCAGCGGCTCGCACCTCGCCGATATCTTCGTGGTGCATCTCCAAGCTACCATAAGCGCGCTCGACCACCTGCATAGCTGGCTGACAGCGGGTGGCTTTTAATGCCGTGTCGGTAACTCGGTTGATGGCCATCCCAGGGGCGATCTCAACCCACAACGAAGCAACGTGAGGGACCGGCAAAAAAGCGCGGCTAGTCGTGGCGACATAGGCAGCTAATTGCGGCTGCATATTATCGAGCAAGCAATAGGTACGAAGGGTGGTCAACTGGCGCTCCAATAGGCTCGACCTAGCGGTCGTTGCATGCCCCTTAGCTTGCTTTTAACTTTCCTCAAAGGGGGGGCGCGTTTTGACGGGTTTGCCAACTAAAGACACGCCTGTCTCGACCCCTAATGCTAACTTAGAAAAATGCGCCTTATCGCCATAAAAGGCTTTATCATGCGCTTATTTTTCGCCTCGCTCGGCTTATCGCTTTAGACCGCCGACGAACGGCGGCGGCGGCGTAAAGCCGGCAGTAAGAAGAGCAGCCAAGCCGCATCGCCAAAGGGCGAACCCGCACAACCGCAAGCTGTCTCATCGACACCCCAATTAGCGGCTGAATCTTGATCGGACTCAACCACCGAGATCACGACCGAATCGGGAACGCTGGTAAGTTCACCATCGCTAACTCGCAGTTCAAAGATGTACAGACCGGGATCGGTCGCTTTAAAGGTTGGCGCCGCGCCGCCAGAGCCGTCGAGCACGACTTCAGGGCCACCAACCTGGCGCCAATCGAAAAGCGCATTGTCGCTGTCGAGAACGATGGCTTCTCCCGCCAAGGTCACGGCCACCGGCTCACCCGTGGCCGAGAATTCGATGCGCTGGTCCTCACCGGCAATGGCGATAGGCCCACCATATCGCACACTGATAACGACCTCGTCTTCGCCGCTGCGGTCGCCACTTCCGGTGACCGTCAGTTTGAAACGGTACTCACCCGGATACAGTAATTCGACCGTAGCGATCTGCAGAGAAGTGTCGTCGATAAGCGCCTCACTCGGGCCTTCGACGAAAGCCCAAAGGTAGCTTAATTCACCCGCCATCGGGTCACGACTTGCGCTACCATCGAGTTCGATCACACCGGGGTCGACCGTCCGATCAAAGCCGGCGTCGGCGACCGGGTCAAGATCGCCATCGGCGCTGACCTCGATGACCCAACTATGCAGCACAGCTGCCTCACCGTCGCTAATCTCGACCTGCACCAACACAGCTTGGTCGGCTGACTCCACCGGCGGCATCCATTCCACCAAGCCGATGTCCGAAAGGCTCATGCCGCCCGGCCCTGCTTTAAGCTCGAAGCTCAAGCTGTCATCTTCATCCGGGTCAAAGGCGCGGATACGGTACTCGTAGGGGGTAAAGACAACCGCCGTGGTAATCGCTTCGCTGGTCACCTGAGGTGGGCGGTTGAGATCTTCGTCGACGACGACGATGATGAAGCTTTGCAGATCCGAACCGCCGCGGCCATCACTGACTTGGACCACCACATTATTCTCGCCCGCCTCATCTGCGGCCGCGGTCCAAGTGATCAAACCGCTTTGCGCATCGATCTCCATGCTCAACGGACTAAGCGCTGCTAAACTGAACACCAGATCATCACCGTCAGCGTCACGAGCACTCGCCGAATAGCTGTATTCAACACCGACCTGGGCTTCGACAACCGGAACTGATGAGAACACGGGTGCGCTGTTTGGGCTCGGCTCGGTGACCACCACGTTCCAGCGCAATTCAGTGCTGGCACCACGGTCATCGGTAGCGACGAGATGAAAGGTAAAGGTCCCGGCGCTATCAGGCGTCCAGTCCAAACGGTTGCAGGCTGCATCGGAGCAGGAAGCAGCGGGCGGTGCCGAGAGAAGTTCCACGCTCACCGGGTCGCCATCTCCATCGCTGACTCGAGGTTGGAACAGATAGTCTTCATCGACGACGCCGGTGGTTTCGGGTTGATTGCCAAATTCGGGTGCCGCATTAGCCACGACAACCACGAGAACAAGCACATTTTCACGGTCGAACAAGCCGCGACCATCTTCGACGATGACCACATAAGCGATGGTCTGGCCAACCTGCCCCAAAGACGGGGTCCAGCGAAGAACACCACTATCTCTATCGATGGTCATTCCTGCGGGGCCGCTTTCGAGGCGCCAAGCTAACTCGTCGCCGTCGGCGTCGGTTGCATCGAAATCATGGCTATAAAGCTCGTTGGCGGTAGCCGAGTCGGGTGCAGTTCCGGTGATCTGGGGAGCACTATTTTCGACAGGTACTTCGACACCGACCTGCCAACTCTGCTCATCGAAGGACCCGAGCGTATCTTGAACGCGCACGACAATTAGGAAATTCTCGCCGCCCTGCTCAGGGCTCGGAACCCAGGTGATACGTCCGTCGGTGGGGTTAATGCGCATCCCAGCGGGGGCGCCGGGGAGAAGTCGGTAGCTCAAAGCCTGGCCCGAATCTTCATCGGTTGCGCTCACTGCGTAGACATAAGCCTCGCCAATAGCCGCGCTGGTGCTCGGGTCAGAAGTAATCTCCGGTGCCCTGTTCGGCACGCTGACTTGCCAAGCGAGGCTGTCGCTGCCGCCGCGACCATCACTGACCTCGACGGAGAAGGCGAAGGTTTGACCCAAGTCGCCTAGACTCGGACGCCACGTTATAGCTCCCACACTGGTCAGGCCGGTACCCGGAGGAGCGGCGACCAAACGCCAACTCAGGGGATCGTTGTCGGCATCTTGAGCGCTCAGCGCGACGCTATAGTCATCACCCAAGAAGACCTGGGTTGCTGGCGAAGCAGTGATGCTCGGCGCATTGTTGCCCCCAATTTGCGGCTCAACACGCACAGTCCAGCGCTGACGCGCATTGGCGTTGCCGTCGGAAACTTCGATTTGAAACACCACGTCAGTATTTTCAAACGGTGCTGAAGGGATCCAACTAAGTGAACCGGTTTCAGCGTTAATACTGGCGCCTTGGGGAGACTCCAACAGGCGCCAACTGAGCTCATCGCCGTCGGGGTCTACGCCGACTGGGGTATAGCCGTAAATCTGCCCCACGCGAGCACTGGTCCCTGGTGTGCTGGTGATCCTCGGCGGGTCGTTATCGACATTCCCCTCGCTCACAACGATATCCCATTGTTGCCTGTGAACACCACCGCGACCATCTCGCAATTCGATGGCAAAGGAGGCGCTACCAAGGTCTTCGATTACTGGTGTCCAAGTCAAAAGACCCGTCCCAGCGTCAATAAAGGCGCCTGCAGGTCCTGCCGTCAGCACCCAAGCCAACTCGTCGCCATCCTCGTCGGTACCTTGCGCAGAATAACGGTATTGCTCAGCTACGATGGCTGCCTCAAGCGGTGTCGAGGTGATGAGCGGGGAATAATTGGCTGGGCTGCCGTCGGTGATCTGGATCGATAGACTCTGAGTATTTGCCAGTTGATTGGTGTCCACCACCACGATCACACAAGACACCGTGCTGCCGATCAAATTGAGCGCCGGCGTGTAAAGAAACTGCCCGGTCACCGCATTGATGGTCATGCCCGCTGCGCAATTGTCGCCCATCAGTGAAAATCGGAAACTGTCTCCGTCGGGGTCTTCGGCGCTGGCTTGGTATTCCAGGCGTTCACCCGCGGTAGCCTCGGTAGGCGCGCTGCTGGTAAAGACCGGCGGCCGATTCGCTTGCCCGTCATCAACGCTGATCTCAAAGCGCTGGGCAGCCCAAGCCGTACCGTCGGTAACAGCAACCGTGACCTGCACTCGGCCGACCACGCCCGGAGTCCAAGAAATAGCTCCCGTACTCGCGTTAATGCTCATCCCTGCCGGAGGGTTTTGGTCCGCAGGGAGCACCCAAAACAACGGGTCGCCATCGTCATCGTTGGCGAGCACATTGTAAGTATAACCTTGACCAACACTAGCCTGAGTCACCGGGACCGAGACGATCACCGGCGGGCTGTTCGGCGGCGGAGGTGGCTCACCGCTCACGCGCACGTCCCAATTTTGGCGCGCCTCGCCGCCGCGAGGGTCAGAAACCAACAAGCGGAAAGCGAGACTCTGACCAGCTTGGCCTTGGGTCGGCGTCCAGGTGATGTTGCCCGTATCACTAATCGCCGCGCCGGCTGGCGCAGCGTCGAGCGCATAAGTTAAATCTTCTCGTTCCAGATCAAAAGCCTGAACTCGGTACTGATAAACAACGCCCGGCGAGGCTGTGATGCCCGGGCTGGAAGTAATGATCGGCGGCTGGTTAGGATCACCGTTACCCACGGTCACGGTCCAACTCTGAGAGGTCACGCCGCCGTTGCCGTCGCTGACCCGAACTTCGAAATCGAAATCGCTGCCGTTGCTTCCTGGCGGCACGAGCCAAACCACACCGTTGACCGGACCGCGACGGATGATGCGCGAGCCCGGCGGGCCGCTCACCAGAGTATAAGTCAACTCGTCACCGTCGGCGTCGGCCGCGGTAATATTGTAAATATAAGGACTTCCTTCGGTTGCGGTGGTTGCCGGTTGCGAACTGATCACCGGGTCACGGTTCTCCGCTTCGCCTTCGACGGTGATGCTGATCTGTTGCACATCCGCGTTTTCAGCCGGGTCGACCACCCCGATGACGCAGGTCACCCGCGTCCCCGCGTCGGCCAGGCTCGGGGTCCAGGTAAAGCGCCCCGTCAGCACATGAATTGTGGCACCAGCCGGGCAACGATCCGGATCGGTAAAGAAGCGCAAGGTTTCACCCTCGGGGTCGCTGGCGATGACCTGATAAACATATTGCTGCT
This sequence comes from Myxococcota bacterium, assembly GCA_028823075.1. Taxonomy (GTDB): domain Bacteria; phylum Myxococcota; class UBA4151; order UBA4151; family UBA4151; genus CACGMS01. The sequence goes on along the minus strand of JAPKCE010000083.1, from coordinate 2,692 downwards.
GCGCTTGAGCAGTAGCCGGTGCTTCGGAAGTAATCGTCGGGGCGCCGTTGGCGACCACACCAACGCCGATTTGGTATGCCTGAGCGTCCCAAAGGCCACCTGGGTCAGAAACCGCCACCACCACCCGGTGGTTGGCGCTGCCCTGGGCCTGGCTCGGCGTCCAACTGATCAGCCCGGTGTTGAAATCGATGGTCATTCCAGCTGGCGGGTTTTGATCCTGGGGCAGCAAAAACACTAAGGCGTCACCGTCGGGGTCTGTGGCCGTAACCTGGTAGCGGTAGAGAACGCCAACCGTCGCGCTGGTGATGGGGGTTGAAGTTATCGTTGGGGCGCGATTGCCAACATCTTCGCTAACGCGCACCGTCCACGTTTGGTCGGTAACACCACCATTACCGTCGCTAGCGCGCAGCGTGAAGCTTTGGTCTTGACCACCTTGGTCCTGGCTCGGGACCCACGCCACCGCACCTTGTACGAGGCGCGCACCAGCCGGTGCTTCGACCATCGTAAAGCTCACCGAATCACCGTCTTGGTCGCTAGCTGTCGGGCGATACGTGTAAGCCTGACCGACCGTCGCTTGACCCGGGGCTTGACTGGTAAACACCGGCGCATTGTTTTGCTGGACCGCCTGTACATTGATCTGCACGCGCTGTTCGGTCGTTGCTCCTTCGCTGTCGCGCAATTCGAAAACTGCCTCGTGACTGCTGCCCGCTTGAGCTTGGGCCGGAGTCCAGTTCACCTGTCCGTCGGGCTGAGCCTGCATGCCCGCCGGACCGCTAATCATGCGGAAAGTAACATCATGTCCCTCGGCGTCGCGCCAAGTCGCCCGGTAGCTATAAAGCTCTCCTTCGACGGCCTGAACACCAGGGGTTGAAGTGAATTCAGGCGCAGTGTTCGGCGGTTCAACATCGGAAACGCGCACGATCCAAGCCTGCGCGGCGCTGCCGCCATTGCCGTCGGTAACGGTGATCGAAAAGCTCAGGGCAGCATCCGCCTGGGCTTCGCTTGGCGTCCAACGAAAGCCCATGGCGCCAACGCGCTCGGCACCCGGCGGCATAACGACGACATTCAAAGTCATCGTGTCGCCATCGGCGTCCGTTGCTGCAACCGTGTATGTGTATTGCTCGCCGACGCTCGCTTGGGTGCTCGGAGTTGAGCTAATCACAGGGTTGCGGTTGGGCGGCTCTTCCTCGCTAACTTGCACGGAGAAGTCGTGGAAAGTTGCGGCGCCGTTGTTATCGGTCACAACCACACGAAAGCCGAACACCTGGCCAATTTGGGCGTTGCTCGGGGTCCAAGTCACACGGCCCTGGGCATCGATGCTCGCACCTTGAGGCGAACGGATCATGTCCAAGGTATAGGTCAAAGTGTCGCCATCAGGATCGATGGCGATAACAGGGTACAAGTATTCAACTCCAACGAAGGCTTCGTTCGGAGCGCTTGAGGTTACGATCGGCGCCCCATTTACCTGGTCCGAAACGGCCACCGTCCAGGCCTGTTGAGCCTGCAAGCCACCTTCATCTTCAACGACTAAAGTGAAACCCTGTTCGCTTCCAAGTTGAGCTTGGTTCGGCTGCCACTGGATAAGACCGCTGTTAGGATTAACAGAGGCGCCATCGGGCGCATCCCGCAGGAAAAAGCGCAGCGTCGTGCCTTCGGGGTCGGTGGCATCAGCGTCGTAACTATAACTACCGCCTACCACAGCGTTGAGCGGGGGTTGGGTGGTAAACTGTGGCAACTCGTTGGGGGGCGGCGGCTCGTTCTGCACCGAGATGGTCATCATATGAGCAGTCGCTAAACCCTGGGAGTCGGTAACGATAACAGCGCAGCTAACCTGGTCACCCAAATCATTGTTGTTCGGGGTCCAGGTAAAACGCCCCGTTGTGCCATTGATATTGGCACCCTGAGGACAGCGAGTAAGTCTGTAGCTCAAGGTATGTCCGTCGGGGTCGGTGGCGGTGACCTGGTACACCAACTGCTGGCCGACGACGGCCGAAGTCGGAGGAGTCGAGGTGATCACCGGAGCGTTATTAACCGGCGGTGCGTCGTCAACTCCGACCTGCCACGAATGTAGGGTAAGACCGCCGTTGCCATCCCGTACGAACACAGAAAACCCGACGATCTCACCAGAGTCACCCGGTCCCGGGGTCCAGGTCACGACGCCGGTGGTGCGATTTATGGTGGCGCCGTTAGGCGATTGGTTACGGCGCAACGTGAAGGTAAGCGCATCACCATCCGGGTCGGTTGCGTCAATATCGTAGCTGTATTGTTGGCCGCTAGTCGCCGTGGTCACCGGCGTGCTGGTCACGACCGGAGGTTGATTAACGCGACTAACGGTAATCGTGACGGTCTCTTCGTCGCTTTGTTGCGGGTCGGCGTTGTCGGTGGCCGTAAAGGTGACCTGGTGCTCGCCTTCTTGTCCTGCCGCCGGCTGCCAACGAAAAAGCCCGGTCTGAGCGTTAAAAGTAGCGCCTGGAGGCAGGTTAGTGATGCCAAGACTGACGACTTCACCTTCGTCTTCATCCGAGGCTTCTACGGTGAATTGAAGCACAGCGCCGACGCTAATTACCTTGTCGCCAATGGGGGTGATTTCCGGGGCGTGAGTTAGCGGCTCCCACCAGATTTGGATCGCGTAATCTTCGATGGGGCCGTCAAAGCCATCTTCCGGCGATAGGCCACCGAAGTGAATCCCGAG
>JAPKCE010000082.1 GCA_028823075.1 Myxococcota bacterium | reverse complement strand
GTCAACGCGTGATTCTTTGGCCGCCGATCAGGCTCTACTGACGCAGCCAGCGCTCCATGCCCCGTAGAGCTCCGAGCACCATGCCGGTGATCGCCGGACCGGTGGAGTTGGTTTCTTCATAATGGTCTCCGGGCGCCTCTTCAAAATAAGGTGCGGCCTCGTTGGTTTTGAAATCGTAGTCGGGGATTAGATAACCCAGTTCGTCGTTACCCAGCCCAACGATCATGGTGTGGCGCGCTCCAAAAGTGAGTTCGCGCAGGTAGGGTCCAGCAGGCCCCTCGTCGATCGCTGGCGGATTCTCGTTGTCTTCGCCGATGATGGGGCGGCCCTCTGGAGTGTAGGGAAAAGGTTCCTTCAGCGAATCGACCACAGCCAATTCAGGGAACAACTCACCAGGCACGCTCAAGAAGGCCATCGGACCGATGGTGATACGGTTCACTTCGCTGCGCGCATGCGGTAGGTTTCGCGCCGAGAACTCGTCGCCGGCGTTTATTAACTCGGCCGGGTCGTAATGGTGAACACCACGATCGAAGAGACCGAAGAGCAAGGCGACATGAAACTGGGTGTTGAAGATCGGAATGTCCATCTGCTTGCGGCGTACGCTCAGCGCCCCTTCTTCAACAGTCTCAGCCGACTCGCTAGCCAGGGCTTGCAAACCGATGATCGCCAGTTTTTCGCCCATGACCTGAGCAGCCGCAAAGCTACGTCGTTTGGTCACATTGCCTTCAAAATCGTCCAGGTCTAAACCCAGCGGGGTCATCAGACCGCCGACCGTACCCTGTAAATAGATGGCGACACCGCCTAATCCGGCGATGGTGGGTCGCCCATCGGTCCCATCCAGTCCATTTTCCAAGGGCAGTCTGAGGTCATGAGCAAAGTCCGAGCTGATCTGGTTGTTCACATCGGATAAGATCTCCGGATGGTTGCCCCAGTTGTAGACGGTGACGATGCTGCTGTTATCAGACTTGTTAATGGCCTGCATCAGGGTGACAGTATCATCGAGAACCTGAGGGTCGCGGCTATCGCGCAGCAATTGTTCGGTGCCGCTTCGCGTAGTCACCATCTTCAAGCGTGCTGGCTGAGCGTTCGTCATGGCCTCGGCAACCGCCGCCGCCAACTGAGCGCGCACCAACTCCATATGGCGCGGGTTCACTCCGGAGATACGCGGCATGACATCGTTGTCGTTTGTGATGGGCCCCCATTGACCCATGCTGTCGGGCGCTTCGTGGGTATGGGTGGCAGAAACTAGGATATGATCTGGTGCCGAACTGCCCATAGCATCGGCGACCAAGGCGCGAACGCGCTGCACATCGTCCCAGAAGAAACCGACCAGATCGACCGAGCAGATGACCACCGAGGTGTCGCCGCGCAGTGCAGCAAAACAGCGAGCCCAAATTGGATCGTGGACGGCGACGCTCGGAATGTTCGAGCCAAAACCTGCCTGCCAGAGACCGTCGTATTTAAGGTTTCCCTCACCAAAGTCAGGGCCTGGGTAGGGCCCGTCATCGATGACGCCGTCGAAGTCATCGTCGAGCCCGTTGTTAGCCAGAGCGCCTTCTTCTGGGATGTTTCCCGGACAAATTCGATCTGCACCGCAGTCTCGAAACCAGTCAGGCTTTCCGTCGTTTTCGCCCTCGTCAGCGCCGGGCCAGCCCTCGTCACCCTCGCAAAGCCCGTCTTCACCGCAATCGGTCGAGGGGAAATCCGAGAAGCGCCGGCGCATCTCACCGCAACGCCTCTGTCGCTCCGCAGCCGTCCATAGAACATGAACGGTAACCGGCTCTAAAAAGGGACCGACCTGTAACTCATGACTGTGATCGTTGGTGGCGGATAGGGCGGCGTGCAAGGCGCCTTGTGCGTCGCGGCTAACAACGACTTCGTGGCTGTGCGCAAGCGTGGTTTCACTGTTTACAGTGAGCGGTGCATCGACTTGCACGGCCGCCAGTTGAGCATCACTTAGCTCGAGTCGGTGCTTATGCCCGGAGCCCAGTAGCGGGGTTCCCGGGTCGCAGGTCTCTGAGTTGCGTGCGTCGAGATAGGCAGTATTCACAAGTTCGTATTCGTTCGGAACGATTGAACGTTTCGCCGCGCCGACGAGTAATTCGCCGACATCAGCGCCGTCTTCACAACCCGGGCCCGGACAGGAGAAGTCGGGGACGACCACGCCAAGGGGACCGCCGCCAGCATCCTGGTCGATGGCCACGGGTTTGGTGCAAGCCGACGTTGCGAGTAGAACCAGAGCAAGGCTGCGCATCAGGGCATTAGTCCGTAGCGCAAAGACAGGATGGTCACTGAATCGGAATAAACGCGCACACGGTGCCCACCGACTAATTTCAAGGTTGAGCGCTCGCCGGAACGTTCGCTCACCAAAGCCGCCTCTTCGAGTCCGCCGCATTGGCAGTCTTCTTGATGCGCCTGGTCACAGATCTCGTTATGAACAAAACCGGCGATTAATGCTGGTCCGGGAGGGTGGTTGAGGAAGACGTAGGTGGCGTCGCCTTCGGTGGCGCGCTTTTGAGGGCTTGGGTAGTCGCCCTGGAAATAGGCGGCTCGGGTACGCAGATCGGCGCCGCTTGAAGCCACAGCGACTCCCGCGACGTTGGCGTCGTTGCAGTCGGAGATGCTGCCCGCTACGGCTCCGTTTCCTTCGCCGTCCAGGAGGTCATCGTCACCCTGAATGCGGCCGACACCCGAAACGATCGGGATGGTTGAATAGGAGTTTTCGGTAATCGCCACCGCGGTAAACAGTGAACTGTTTGCAGGCAAACAGGCGCCGCGCATGCAGACATCGTCGCCGCAACCCTCGGCACATTCGCCGGTCGCTTCGATGCGTGCCAAACTGACGCCGTAGACCCAGGTGTCGACGAAAGGAAGGCGTAAGCGGTCGCTAAGGTCGACCTGACCATCGCCATTCATATCGCCGACCCGGACTCGCGCGACAATGGGCTGACCGCCCGGAGCGCCCGGCAAATGAACCATGCCGCGGTATTCGCAAAGCTCGTTGCAAAGGGCGCGCAGTTTGGCAGTTTGTATTTCATCGTCGGCCTGCACATCATCGCAGCCGAGCACAGCGCCGACGACCGCGGGTTCGGTGTTATCCAAATCGCTTCCATCATCGACCCAGATCGACACATCGAGCCCGGCTACAGTTTCACCCGGACCAAAGATATCAACGCAGGCCCAAGTGTCGAGAGCTTCACTTTGAACCGGGGCTGCGGTGCCGAGACAATTGAGATCCGGTAGCTCGGTGCTGTTACCCAAACCGGGCGCCACAGGTCCAAGCCCGTCGACCGGCCAGACCACTTCGAGATTCTCGCCATCGACCGTCACCTGACTGCTGTAGTCTCGCGTCAGGCATTCGGCCTTGGTCACAACGGGACCTGCATCGACTGCGGGGTCGTCGCCGTTGCCGGAATCACAGGCCATCAAAACAAAGGGTGCAAGGAGCAGCAGTCGAGGGTTCATAAGCAGGTCTTTCGAAGTCAAGGGGTGTTGGGGGTTTGGAGGGCCGCAGCCCGCAGGTCAATCGATCAAGGGACGACGCAGCCGGTTCGGCTCGCCATACAGCTTTGCAACTCTTTGCGTTCGACGCTTGAAACAGCGCTAAACAGATGGCGTTTAAGTGAACTGCTTAGAGCGATGGGTAGTTTGCCCAAGCGTAACTGCTCGGCCACAAGTCGGCGCAAGGTGGCGCGAGCCGGCTGCAGCATTAGGGCGTTTAAGTCGCGCCCTGCGAAACGCATAAACGGGTGGCGCCGGAGTCCTGAAAGTAGAGCCGTTTCCGGAGCTTTCTCCAAAGATACTAGCCAGCGGTTCCAGACGGGTGGGGGATGTGCCGTCCAGTCCGCTTTGCTCAACTCAAGCCATTCTCTGCCCTGCTCTTGCAGCAGCCAGCCGTCGCCAGCTTTACGAAAGGTCGCCAAGCCAAAACCGCTGCGCGCCGGCGCTGAATGGCCGGGCATTAGGTTTGCTCTGCTTAGCTTAGGTCCGCGAAATTGGTGGAGGCTGCGAAAGCGAACGCTGCCGTCTGGCGCCGCTTTGATCTCGATCAGGGCGATGGCGTCGGCGTCGCGAAGGCGGCTTGCCAAAGGGCGAAACGGGGGCAGGACATGCAGCAACAAGGTTAAGGTAGCGGTGACGATCATGAGTCGAATTCCGGCGCGGGGCCCACTTTTATACTTAGCGATCTCGGTACTTCGTTGAGTTCTGCCAAGGTCGATAGGTCACGAAAGAGTTGTGTTTGAAAGGCGCGCACGCGGCGTACCCAGCTTCCGTCGCGAACGCGTAGATAAACCACACCATGCCGGAAGCCGAGAAATGCCACCTGGCCCGCGAAGCGGTCGCCGTAGAGTTCATCAAAGATTCGCCTGCTGCGAGTCTGTGCCTCGTAGTCGTCCATGCCCAGTGCCTTAAGCGCCGAGCGCCCGGCATCACCGAGACTCTGTTTGCCGCTGCGATACCCGCGCCACTTGCCCAAAGTTAGACTCCCTCAACTCAGCCTGTAGCCAGCCTAGCGGCGCGCTTCAAGGGATACTAAATGCCTTTGACACCTCCAAGGCTCGCGGCTACACCCCGCCGGCTTCCACCTAACCGTTGAAAGGTTCTACAATGAGCTTTCTTAAGAACGTCTTCTTTCTATCCAGCCTTTGTCTCGTGCTCTCCGGGTGTCCCGACGAGCCAGTTGATCCGCCGGGTGAAGATGTCTGTGTCGCCGTCGACGAAGTTCAAGAGCCTCAGACTTGCAACAGCCGTGTTGATGGCAAGCTCGGTGGTGAAGATTGTAAATGCGAATGTGACGTTCAATGCGCTGCAGGTTACGCCTGTCAGGGGCATTTCTGCGTTCCGGTGGCCTGCGAGGTCGATGACGACTGCAACGACGATCAAGTCTGTATCCCGACGACGGGCGCTTGCAGCGAGCCGATTTGTCAAACCAACGAAGATTGCAACCCCGGTCAGGCCTGCATTGGTGGTACTTGCACCGTCGCTCCCGACCCCGGTTCGGTCGCCCAATGCGTGATCAGCGGCGCGACCGTCAGCCGCCAGGGACAAGTAACTGGGCTCAGCGCAACGTCGTTTTCCACGGGCGGAGCAGTTGTTAGTCAGATGGCATATGCTTGGACGATAACTGCCGGCAACACCTCTGCCAGCGCCGCCGACGGCGGCATGATCACCGGCGGTGAGGTCGACGGCGTTTGGACTGTTCAAGCTGCCGTCCTCGATGCCACCGGCAATCCCAGCGCCACGGTCTGCACCCACGACGGTACGAACTTCGCAGATGTTTCCGCCGGGGAGCTACGGGTTCTGGTTCTTGATCAGCGCAACGGCGCTGCCATTGGTGGAGCGCATGTCGTCGTTATTGTCGATGGTAACCCGCTCGCCCAAGATTCGCTTCCCAGTGGTCAGACCCTTTTCGCAGACATTTCCGGCAACGTCGATTCGGTCAGCGTCTTCTACGACACCGAAGCTGAAGCAGCCGATTACGTCACCCTCGTGGCGCCGAGCAGCAACGACTTAGCGATCTATCTGTTCACCCGTGAAAAAGGTAAAACGGCTGGCGTTGAAGGCTCGTTCGACTTCTCCACCTTGCCCGACCGTCAGCTCAAGATCGGCCTGGCAGGCGCCTCGCTCGCCGGCAGCATTGCCGACATCGATTTTATGACCCTGATCGGCCAAACGGTACAAACTCAAGTTGATATTCCTGGACTGCCGATCCCCGAAGAGGGTGTCCCGCTTCCCCAGGGCATAACCATGCAGTTTGGCCCCTCGGCCTTTAAAGAGAGCTTCCAAGCGATCAGCTTTGCAGGAACTCGCTCGGTGTGGGGCCTGGGCGGCTCGTTCCGTCTCGGTGCCATCGTCGAGCTTCTTCCGACCATCGCCCCTCTCATTGAAGACAGTTCTGCCGGTCTGCCAGTCGGTCAACTTCTCGGCGCTATTATGCCGCTGTTCGCCCAGATGCAGCACGCTGCCAAAGTGGGTATCAAAGTCGACTCGGTCGCTTGTACTGCTGGTAACTTGCCCAATGGAGACCCCGTGGATTGCGTCGAGGCCTTCGGCGGTCATTTCGGTGACCACACCTTAAGCTTCGTCAGCGGACTCGACTTTAAGACAGCCTTCGCTATGCCCACCTTACCGGCCAAGGGCGACGGCTATTTGAGCGCTGTGCTCGGCTTGGTCGGCGTCGATATGCCAGGCCAGGGCATGGTGCCGCTCGGAATCGGAATCGGCGTCGATGATCTCGACACCAGTGATGAAGAGGCCGGCGATGGCCAGGTCAGTGGAATGAACGGTGCTCAAGATGGAGCGCTCAGCGTAGGCTACGCCCGTTCGCATAGCGGCCTTGACGGGCACGGCGTTCAAGCCTTGTTCTTAGCCCTCGACTTCGACGGGCTTCTCGGCGGTGGTCTTAGCGATAGCGCGCTTTCGGGTATCGTTTCGCAGGCCGAGTACTTCAACCAATGTGCCAACGAAGCCAGTTGCGCTACTCAGGCGACTCGCGCCTCGTTCTTAGCCTTGCCAGATGCTGCGGCTTGGAATGCCTTGACCCGGAGTTACACAGCTCCGAGCGCCGTTGACGGAGCGGATTACTATCGCTTTGGGCTTGAAGGCGCTGGCGGTAAGTGGACCTTCTACCACGTTGGCGGCGCCTCCTTCATCGTGCCTCAGGTTCCGGCAGGGCTGGAAGACCGAAGTTCGAGAGCAACCGTGCAGGCCTTCGATCTTAATGGCGATAACGACCTGAACAGCTTGATGAGCCTTAACGCAATCAACATGGACGCCGTCAACTCAGTGACCTCGGCTTTCTCCTCCATCGATTGTATCGCTGGCGGTACGGGCTGTGTGCTCACAGATTGCGATGACCAGAACGCCTGTGAAGAAGCCTTTAGTTGCGTGGCTGGTGCTTGCACGGCAGATCCTGAGTAGCTCGTTAGTCACCATGGTCGATCCATCTGATAGCACCGTCGTCACGGTGATCTCTGGAGTCAGCCGAGGCCTGCTCGATCAGGCTTCTGCCTGTCTCGTGATTACTTATGGTGCCGAACTTGGTCGCCGCTTCTTGCTCGATCGCCCCGAGATGGTGATCGGTCGAAGTCGGGGATGCGATATCATGCTCGAGCAGGACAGCGCTTCGCGTCGTCACGCGCTCATCCGCTTTAGCGGTGGGCGCTATAGCGTTCAGGATATGGGCAGCACCAACGGTACTTGCGTCAACGACGATTCGGTCAGCGAAGCGGTCTTGAACGATGCCGATGAGTTGCGTCTCGGGCGCACGGTGCTGCGCTTTTTGAGCGGCGATGAGCCCGAAAAGAGATACCGTGAATGCTTGGTCGCTATCGCTCAAACCGATGGGCTGACGGGTGCTATGCGCGATGAGGCCCTGTTAGAAGTGATGTCGGCTGAATGTGGCCGTGCCAGGCGTTATCAGCGCTGGCTCGGTTATGTGCAGATCGAACTTGGGGGCTGGCAGGCCTATTCGGAGCGTGCCGGGCGTATCTATTCGGATTTGCGGCTACGGCGAATCGCCCGCAAGATGGCCTCGAAATTACGCGTCAGTGACAAGCTGGCACGTCGCGGTGGGGGCGGCGGCACCCCGGTGCGTAGCGAGGCGG
>JAPKCE010000081.1 GCA_028823075.1 Myxococcota bacterium | reverse complement strand
CGAAGTACCTGGGGGCGTTATATTAAATGGCACCTTTCCGCGGCCGCATGCATGGACAAGTATTTTCCCGAACCCTAGCCTGAGTAGCCGGTCACTCAGGACATCAAAACGTCATTTGTTGGTCAGTAACTTGCCTGGATACATCCGCATTGTGTAGGTCGCTCGGGCACTTAAGGATGAAGTATTTTATGCGCCACGGAATTGTAATTTTATCGTTGTTGTTGTCGGGAACTGCCTACGCAGGGCCGACGCTTATTAAAGATAGTCGGGTGCGAGATTTGACCTCAACGCCGGTTTTGGGGCGTGGTTATTCGATTTCGACCAACACCTTTCAGTCTACCTGCCTGAAGGACGTGGTGATCACCGAGCCCTCATACGATTTCCAGTACAACTTCCGTGAAATGGATGCGACATCGATCCGCTCACGCTCGAACAACAGTACAAGCTCAGTATCGGCTTCATATTGGTGGGTCAGTGGGACCGTTTCAGGAAGTTACGAGGGCAGCAGCAAAACGGAGCGTACCACCAAGCATATGATTGCGACGCTTAACATGGATAGCTACTACGCGTCGGTTGACGAAAGCAGCACGCCGCTTTCGGAATCTGCGATCGAGTTACTGCAGCGTAACGATTTGCCCGGATTCTTCGCCGCCTGCGGTCCCTATTACATTCGCGGTATCAATCGTAATGCGAAGTTCGTTTCGATCTTTAGCTACGAATCCAAAAGTTCAAAGTCAGACAGTAAGTTCAGCTACGATCTGCAGTTGAAAATCCGCGGCTTCTGGGGCGGTGGTGGCGCAGACATCAAACAAAGCGGTGGTGGCACGCGAGGCAGCCTCGACACCAGCCGCAACCTGATGATTCGCTCGCGCGGTTGGGGCTTGGGTAAAAACGAAGATGCGTCGCTGATTTCCTACGACATCGAGACCTTCAAGGCCGCTATCAAACAAGCCTTTATCTCGATGCAAAACCCCCTCACGGGTAAAGTCACCTCGATGGAAGTCGTTCCGTGGGTCGAAAACACAGAATTTCAACGCTACGTAAACGTCAAAGGCGACGATAAGGTCTCTGGGAAATCCGTCCAGTTGTACGAAAAGAAAGACATCCTCAACATGAACGCCGAGTTCATGACGGACATGCAGCGTGCAGCACGCAACCGACTGAACATTTATTACAAAGCGCGCGTCTGCAAAAACCAGATGCGGGCGAGCTACTACCGACAGGGCAAGCTCGGTGCCGAGTTCAAAGGTGCCAAAGTGCGCAACCTCAGGACGGGTGACAGCAAAGTCTCGTTGGCTCAGTTGGACGGCGAACTCAAAGACGCGAAAATCGCAAAGCTGTGGACCAATTATTCTACCTTTATGTATAAAGGCAGCAACAACGTTTCCAAATGCCTGGGTGTTTTGATGACAGACCCAGCCGAAGCCAGCGGCGCAGCTGCCAAGCAGAAAGCTGAAGACGGCAAAGAACGGCCTGAAGGCTCGGGACGAGGGCTCTTTTTGAAGCGCTACACGGACCACAAAGAATGCAGTTCACTTGAGAAGCAATTTGCGGCGCAGTTGAATCAGATAGTCGATGATCACTGCATGCCGGAGATCGCCAACTAGCTATGCCTCTTTGGTTCGCTGGCTACTTTGTGAATCGGCGAAGCATCGCATCTTCACTCCGGATCCCCCTCGGGATTGCCGGAGTGTTGTTGTTTTTGGTGAGCCCTTCGCTGCAGGCGGCGCCGCGGGTCATTCAAGACAACCGACTGACTCATTTGGTGGGAACGCCGACACTGGGTCGCGGTTATTCTCAAAATTCAAATCAACTCAAATCGGTTTGCTTTGAAAAGGTCGCGGGTGGACGCCCGACTCTCGATTTCGAATTTGAAATCGAAGAGATCGACCAACGCTTTTTGGGCAGCCTGTTGGAACGTGACTCGTCGCGCCTTAAAGGACAGCACTTTGACGAGTTTTTGCGCAAACATATCGAGGGCACAGACGGAGCGGATCAGCGCCCAAAAAGAAGTCTGATCGCCCATGTTACGGTGGATTCATATTATAAGTATTTGGATGAAACGATCTCACCGCTTTCACCACATGTCCGGCGACTGCTTAAGGACAAGCGTTACGCCACATTCTTCAGCAGTTGCGGCTTTTTCTACATTCGCAGCGTGCGCACCTTTTCGAGTTATATCGCGTTGCTCCGCTTTGATAAGACCAGCGATAAGAAGGGCGACGACGTCTTCATCAATCTGATCAAGCAAGGTGTTTTGAGTTTTGGTGCCAACTCAGAACTCAGCGCAGACCAACAAGAAAAGCTGATTGAAGAATCCGAAAGCCGAAACCTGCAAGTGCTCACCGTCGGTATTGGCTTATCCAAAGGTAAGTTCGTCAATCTCGTCCCGGTGTCGATCAGCCAATTCCGCTCGACCATCCAAAGTGCTGTGGGACTCATGCAAGATGAGCATGCGGGTGTGGTCACATCCATCGAAATAGCGCCATGGATTGAGAACCCGGAAGTGGATATGTTGATCGGTGAGGGGTTTGAGAACGATGGCGACTCGTTTTCCCGTCTCCACCACCTCGAAAGCAACGCCCAAATCATCTCTTATATTTCGGAATATCGAGACTACCGACTGGATCAATTCTACAGTGCACGGCTCTGCCTCGAGCACCTCAATACCAACTACCCTGCGCTCGACCCCAAGGTGCTGGCGCGCAACGAGCGCGTGGTGGACCCCAAGCGCACGATGTTTCGAAATCTTGCTGCGCCTAATAACAAAGACCTGTTTGTTTCGCTCGAAGCCTTTCGAGAGCACTTTGAGCGCTTTCCGCCTAACCATATCATCGAGGAGAACCGTCGCTATCTGAAGGGGTCAAAGGCTAATGATTTGCTGCCGCAAGTGGTACTGAAGCGCGGTGCGAAGAGCAGCCAGGTGGTTCGCCTCCAAGACGCATTGGTCCGCCTGGGGTTTATGTCCAAAGAAGATCAAGTTTTAGGGCGAGGGTTCTTTGGTCCTCGAACTGAGCGTAGCTTGGTCGCCTTTCAAAAGTCTGTGGGCTTAAAAAAGGCGCATTGGGGAACCTTCAACGATAGCACCCGCACGGCGATGGATTCGATAAAAGTTTCCGGTGCGTACACCTGCATCGAAAAATTACATTCTGCAGGTTTAGCTCGTGCCGAGTTCTCGGAAATCCCGTCCTGTAAAAATGCGCTTAATGTCACGGTTTCGGTGGATCGCTTTCTTAACGAGTATTGCCTTCCGACGCCGGTGCAAGTGCACTACCGAAAGTTTGATTGGTAAGTGCGCGCCCTCGGCATGACGCTCTTTATGGCTTCTGCTTGCGCATCGCCTCAGCCTTGGCGCTGGGTCGTCGACACGAGCCCGAAACCCCTCGAAACCATCGCCTCAAACCCCAATAATGCTTTGGGAAAAGGGCTTCTTTTAACTCACGACGGTCTGTTGCTCATGCCCTGCTTTAAAGCGGTTGAAAGCATTAGCAGCGGCGGCACAACGAGTCTGGTTGTCGAGCGTTTAGACCTCGAATCAGCGACGGCAAGGAAACCCGTCGTACGCAAAATGCTCAAAGCTATTTATGACCCTAAGCAGCCGGTCAAGCCTGTCCTTTTACTGCTTGAACTCAGTATTCGCGGCCTGCGTCACGACCTTGATGAAAAGGCGAGCACCCTACGCAAAGACGTTAAGGAACACATCAACGACGGGCATCCCGACAGTTTGTTTGCCGCGTGTGGCACCAAACTGATCACCTCGGTTGAGCGTCGAGCGGCTTTGTATGCGTTGTTGGTGGCATACCCCAAAACAGTGGAGGCACGGAACGCTATCGAGCTTACCCTGCAACGACGGTTAATTGGCTCGCCAGGAAACACCATGCGCACCCTCGCCTTCGATGATTTGGCTGCCTACCCCTTTACGTTTATGATCAGCAGTGACTCGGATGTTGCGCTCGCCCCCTTAGATTTCCCGCTGGGCCGCTTGAAAGGGCGATCCATTCGAGACCTTTTGCCCAAACTTTCGCGCTTTTTACTGCAAGCGAAATCGGGAACGATCATACGCCAGGTGAGTCGCCCGTGGCGCCAGTTGCCCGTGGCAGCCAAAGTCACACGCTCTTTGGCTGAAGATCCAAGCAAGGGCTTGGAACTCGAACAACGCTTTGGCGCCCTACGTTTTCTCAGCTTGTTGCGCGAAAGTGGTAAGCGAAGGCTGGTCAGAGCCCAGGTTTTACGAGGCTCTGTGGCCAGTTTTTTGCGTGCTGACCGCTGCATCAAAGACCTCAAACCTGTGCTAGATAACAAGATGCTGGAGGCTTGCTCGGCGCAGGAAATGGATTACCGAACACTCGGCTGTCGGCGCATCAGCAAGCGCTTGAGCGATGTCTTGCTTGGGTCGGCATGTGCGCCTTTAGGGGCGGTCACGATCGCGAACGCCGACCCCCTTTTACTTCCGGCTCTGCGTCGCCCTTTACACATTCGCCCAGAGCCGCCCGCAAAGGGCGCCGCTGGTGTGCCACCAGCCGGCGTCCCCTTTGGGCAGGGCTTTAACCATCTCGGACAAGCGCTAAAAGGGACGTGTATCAAGGGCGATCCCGGAGATTATTTGGACGATAATCAACAGATCTTACGCACCGAGATCACCTTCAAAAATGGAGGCGATGATCGGCGTACTTTCTGGCAACGCTTCTGGGGTGCAGTGGCACCACCAGACCAACTTCTTAGTCTGAGTGTGCACCAAGTCAGTCGCATGCTCATGCCCTCGTTTACTTTGGACGAGGCCGCTGAAAAGCTAGCTAAAAAAGACTTCCGAGGCTTCTTGGCGCGCTGTGGAACACATTACGTTGCACGGGGCACCCATCATCGAGGTCTGGAGATTGGTGTGAGGCAAAAGGACGGCGTCGTCCGCGTGCAATCCACCACGCGAGGCATGGGTGAACTGGCGCTCAAATCACAGCTCTTAAAAGATCACCGGCTTGAGCGCTTACTGGCGAACCAAGGTGCGTTGCGGTTGCTTTTTGAAGACAGTAAGCATGCCCTTACAGATGACCTCACGCTGATGCCTTGGAGCAACTATCTGGTGGAGCGTGGTATCCTTAATGTTGATGCGTTGCTGCCTGCTCCCTTAAAGTCATCTGCCGCAGCGCGCTGAACTGGACAAAAGCACCCGTTCCAACAATAGCCGCATGCCTAGTTTGGATGCCCACCCTTTTGAGGGGGCGCCTTGGGCATGGATAGGAGTTCCGTGAAGACCCTTCGGATTCTAGCACTTAGCCTTTTGCTCCTCGGGGGCATTTTTGTCCTTATTGGAGCGCTGCGGTCGTCGGTTTGGCGGGTCGAAGTCCATACCGATATTGAGGCGCCAGCGGCGGTCATCCACCCTTATATTGCCAACTTTAAGCATTGGTCCGCATGGGCGGGTTGGAACAGCAACAACGATCCTCAGGCGCGCTTTGTTTTCAGTGGTCCGGAATCCGGTGTCGGGGCTCAATGCACATGGAGCGGTCCCCAATTGGGAAGCGGCCGCGCCGAGATCACGCGCGCTGACCCCGAGGCGGGCGTTTGGCTCGACGAGGCGATCAACAGCAAATCCTTAAATGCTAAAAGTTCCTTGACCTACACCACCGTAAGCCCCGGCACGACGAGGGTGACTTGGCGTCAGGAAGGGCGCCTTGCTGGCGTCATGGCGGGTTGGCTTCGAGGCGGCGTTGAAGCTCAACTCAGCGCGCAGTTCACCCAGTCCCTAGTGGCTTTGGGTGCGCAAATCTCAGCAACTCAAAAACGCTTTTCATTACTACCCAAGATTGAAGCCCATGGGAGCGTGCGATCGGTCACTGTTGATCGCGACTGGAGCACCAAGGTGCGTCTCGAAGAGATTTCTACTCAAAGACGCATTGGCGTTGGTATTCTTAGCGGTATGCAGGGTCAGGTGACCTACGTCGAAGGCGGTGTGTGGATCGCCATGCCTCAGGGTGGCAGAGTGGTTGATCTGGTCACTGCGGAACCCGAAGGGGAAGCCACGTTAATGATCACAGCAAAGGTGGACCGCTGGCGCGCCTCGGCGATCCCCAAAGAGTTTCGCCTAAAGGAGCTTGAGTCGGTGATTGCCGAACGGGTCAAAGCTGCCGGGCTGCCGGTCGATCGCCCTATACCCTTTCGGTTGCGATGCGGTGTGATCAATGCGGTCTGGCACGTGGACGATGGTACTCAAGCGATTAAGGCCACAGGAAAGCCTGGTGAACCCGCTCAACTCGTCCAAACGCGACCTGAAGTTAAGGCCGATATTGTAGGGTTTTATTCCCCTAAAGGTTGGGGTGTGATCACCCCGGTCGATGGCGCTATTTATGCCCATATCGTGGTGCCGAGCGAACGCGTCTCCGGCCATTTTGACAGCGGTATGATCCAGCCGATGGCGGTCTTGCTGCTCCCCGATGTCGACCCTCCGAACTAAGGCTCTCGGAAGACCCGAAAAGAGCGTCAACTCGCTGCCTCGAATGTCTAGCGACCCGACTTTTGGGTCGCGGTATTTTTCAGGTGATTTGGATCAGGTCGCATTTTATCCATTTGAACTTAGCGCTGCCGAGGCTCTTCGGTTATATGGTGCTCAGTAACCGCAGTTGTTTTCGGATGGACTTGTCGCGTGTGCGGCTGCGGTAATAAATGGCGCAGGCCAATTTACCGCCTCAAATAAGGAAAAAAAATGTCGCTATCAATGATGTTAAAACACGTAGGTACGGTGGCTCTTGTGCTGGGGGTTGCTTGCGGCTCACCGTCCTCGGACAATGGATCAAGTAGCGATGCTGGTGCTGCATCTGCGCCTGATACGGGTCCTCCACCCTGCGAATGGCCCATCGAAAACATGGGCGTGGCGACAGGCCAACACGTGCCGTCGAATTTAGCGTGGCAAGGGTTTGGGCCTGGGGAAACCGAAGAACGTAGCATCAGCATTGAAGAGTTCTACGATTGCCACGGTGCCGAAGGCATCCATGGGGTGTTGGTGATCACCTCGCAATACGGCTGCAGTCGTTGTACCGCGGAAGCTTCTGAGCTGACGGCAAAAATCGCTGAATGGGCCGACGAAGGCCTCAACATTCGAGTACTGACTCTCAAGCTTGAAGATTCAAACGATACAAAGCCCGCAAGCATGGAAGGCGTCAACCATTGGCGCGACCAATATGGTCTGACGACCAGTTATGTGGCCTACGACAACGGCTACAGCATGGTGCCTCGTGAAGGCAATGGTGGCGTGAGGTTTGGCACCCCGATCAACTCGGTCATCGATCCGCGCACCATGGAAGTTGTCGACGTGATTCAGACCTTTGACCGGACCTACGCCTCACTGCTCGAACTGGCGCGCATGCGAGCAGCCGAGTAACTGGCGGCGCGAAGCTGATCCGCCTGCTCTACGATCTGCCGAGGCACCGGTAGGCGACCACTTTCGAATTTCAAATGCGCCGATTGGCGCCGTCCCTTGAAAAAGATAACGGCAGCGTCCAACCTCTCCCGACTGATTTGGGAGCTAGCCGATGCGTTTACCCTCGACGACTCTTCGCCATCTGACCGCCCTCGGCATCATCTTGAGTATGTCCTGCGGTGAGCAGGTGGTGGTTC
>JAPKCE010000677.1 GCA_028823075.1 Myxococcota bacterium | reverse complement strand
AAGCCAGTTAAAGTAAAATGACGCCCCGATCCAAGCCACACCGACGGTAAAATGGGTCCAGCGGACGAAGAGTTGCAGCCAATCGGCCCAGTATGCGCTCATGATTCAAGCTTTCGTTGACGGTCGACCGCCCGCAGCAAAGCTTCGGGGGTGGCGGGGATGGCGAGTTCGACTTGCTTTCGCTTGGGCCCAAAGGCTTGCACCGCGTGACGCAGCGCGCTGAGCACGGAGATGGCGAGCGGGAAGGGGGGTTCGCCGACCGCTTTGGAGCCGCCGATCACCCGCTCGTTAGCTGCGCGTTCGAGCAGCCTGACGTTGAACTCCGGGGGTGTATCGCCGATGGAAGGGATTTTATAGGTTGAGGGACCGACCGTTAGGCAGGAGCCATCGTCGCGAAAGATCACCTCTTCGTTGGTAAGCCAGCCCATGCCCTGAATAAAGGCGCCTTCGACCTGTCCGAGATCGATGCTCGGTAAGAGGGGGTTGCCCACATCGTGTAGGATATCAACTCGCCGTACCCTATGTTCACCGGTCAATCCGTTAAGTTCGATTTCGGAGACAGCAGCGCCGTAAGCGAAGTAGAAAAACGGTGTGCCCGTTCCGCTGTCCCGGTCGTAAGCGACGCCCGGTGTGGCCCAGAAGCCTGTGGCTGAGAGCGAGATATGTTGAGCCCAACATTCGGCTGCTACCTGCGCGAAATCCTTTGATTTAGAGCCTGAGAACACTTTTCCCGCTTCAAAGCGCACATCTTCTGGCGAGCAGTCGAGCAGGGTTGCGGCGACGGGGCGCATGCGCTCGATAATCTTATTACAGGCATCGGCCACCGCTGCCCCGTTGAGGTCGCTACCCGATGAGGCTGCCGTTGGCGTGGTGTTGGGAACTTTTTCGGTATGCGTATGCATGACCCGAATTCGCCTTGAGGGAAGCCCAAGACATTCGGCTGCTACCGCGCCCATTTTACTGTGCAGCCCTTGCCCCATCTCGGTTCCGCCGTGGTTAATTTGGGCGGAGCCGTCGCTGTAAACGAGGACCAGGGCGCCCGCCTGGTTGAGTACTGAGACGGTAAACGAGATGCCGAATTTGATCGGTTGAAAAGCGAGCCCACGTTTGAGATAAACGTTGTCGTCATTAAAGCTGGCGATCTCTTCTTTGCGCTGATCATAGTCGCTGCTTTCGAGTAGCTCGGCGTGCAGGCGCTGTAGCCGGATTTCTTCAATCTTTTGGCCGTAGGGCGCCCAGTCCCTGCCGCCTTCTTCGTAATAGTTGCGAGCTCGAACTGCGGCCGGGTCCAAACCCGTGCTTTCGGCAAATCGAGTGATCACCTCTTCGACCACCAACATGCCCTGAGGCCCGCCAAAACCGCGAAACGCCGTGTTTGAAGGGCGGTTGCTGCGGCAAACTCGGCCACTAAAATGAAGGTTGGGGATGAAATAGGCGTTGTCCAAATGAAACAGCGCCCGATCATGAACACCGGGGCTTAGATCGGTGGTCCAACCACCGTCGGCAAAGATCTCGACCTTGAGGGCTAAAAGATCGCCCTCATCGCTGAAACCGGCCT
>JAPKCE010000080.1 GCA_028823075.1 Myxococcota bacterium | reverse complement strand
CAGCCTTCTTTGCCAGCAAGCCGGCGGCGATCATCACCGATGGGTTGGACGTGTTGGTACAACTGGTGATGGCGGCGATCACGATGTCGCCGTGGCGCAAGTTGTGATCCATACCAGCCACCGAATGCGTCGTTTCTTCTTCGCCCATCGGCACGCCTAAACCGCCCTCAGCGTTGGCTACGGTGAGTCCATCGTTCCAGGCCTGTTTCATGCGATCCAGGCTGATGCGGTCTTGGGGGCGACGAGGTCCGGCCAGCGCCGGCACCACCGAGCTCATGACGAGACTGCGATTGCTGGTGTAAGCGGGCACGGGATCGTCGGCGTCGCGCCACATGTCCTTGGCCTTCGCATAGGTCTCGACGCGGCTGAGGTGGGCTTCGTCGCGGCCGGTCAAACGCAGGTAGTCAATCGTCGCCGAGTCGATAGCGAAAAACCCCATCGTCGCACCATATTCTGGCGCCATATTGGCGATGGTCGCACGGTCGGCAAGGCTCATTTTGGCGACGCCCGAACCGTAGAATTCGACGAATTTACCAACCACCTTATGGGCGCGCAGCATCTCGACGGCGCGCAGGGTCAAATCGGTAGCGGTGACGCCGGGTTGGAGATCGCCGGTGATCTCAAAGCCCACGACTTCAGGGGTTAGCATGTAGACGGGTTGTCCGAGCATGACCGCTTCAGCCTCGATGCCGCCAACGCCCCAACCCATGACCGCCAGGCCGTTGATCATGGTGGTATGCGAATCGGTACCGACCAGAGAATCTGGAAACAGCAGTCCGTCGCGGCTGCAGACCACGTCGGCTAGATGTTCTAAGTTAATCTGGTGAACGATGCCGCGCCCGGGGGGCACCACTGAGAAGTTTTCAAAGGCCTGTTGACCCCAGCGCAGGAATTCGTAGCGCTCAGCGTTGCGTTCGAACTCGCGTTTTTCGTTGCGCGATTGCGCCTCATCGGAACCGAAATGATCGACCATCACCGAATGATCGATGACCAGATCGACGGGTACCAAAGGGTTGATCTTCATGGGGTCACCACCCATGCGCGCCATCGCTGAGCGTAGCGCCGCAAGGTCCACAACCGCTGGAACGCCAGTGAAGTCTTGCAGGATGACGCGCGAGGGCTTGAAGGGAACTTCGCTCGCTTCGTTGTTGGGCGACCATTTCGCCAAGGCACGAACGTCGTCGTCTTTGACGATGTAATCATCGTGGTTGCGCAGCAGGTTTTCCAGCAGAACGCGGATAGCGTAGGGCAACGCGTCAACGCTTTTGCAAACGCCAGCCTCTTCTAGGGCGCGCAGCCGAAAATAGGTGTGGGTTTCATGGCCTAAGCTAAGCTCGGCGCGGCTGTTAAAGGGATTGGCGCTCATCGCATGCCCTCCTCAAAAAGTGGTGACGACGAACTAATGCCAAACGTTGATTAGGTCTAGGGCAAGCTGTTAAAGCGTCTCTAAAAAGCGTACTAGCAACCAGATTTGTTCGTTTGCCAAACGATCCTTGAAGGTCGGCATGATGTCGCGCCCGTCATGGATTAAGCGGTAGATCCCACGCCCCATCTTACCACCGCTCATCATCATACCCATGCGGTAGCTCAAGCCGCCGAGGGCTGGGTAACTCACCGCCGCGCTCATGCCTTCGCCGCGGCGCCCGTGGCAGCCCGAGCAGTGGGTTTTGTACAGACTGCGCGCTTCAGTAGCAGTTGCGAGATCACCCAGATTAAATTTGAGATCGGACTCGGCGCCTTGTTTCTGATCCCAGGCGTTTTGTTCGGCTATCGAGACATCTCGTTGTTGGGCGCGTTTAGCTAAAAAGTCGGCTTTGCTTTCGGCTTGGGTGATGGCGCTAAGCGGGCCGGCAATCGGTGTTTTACACGCCGCTAAAAAGGACAGTGAAAAAAGAAAAACCAATATCTTTGGCATTAGAAAATATACCCCATGGAGATGTGAAAGCCGAGGCGGTTTGGTAGCACAGGGATGAGTTGGTACTCTTGGCGGTCCGGCGCTGCTACATCCGACGGTCGTTGCGGCCGAATCGATTGATGGGCGATGACCACCCCGACCGGTCCGATCGGCAAAACGTAGTTGGCTGCGAGGCCGTTGCTCCAGCCCATATTGTTCGCTTGCGGTTCTTGCCAATCCTCGGCGGCAACCCATCCGAGATCCGAGAAAAGAGTCACACCGATACCGCTGTTGGCACGTTGCAGCCCAATGGGGATGCGCAATTCGAGTGATGATGAGGCGAAGCGCGTGCCGTGTCCGTCACGGCCGCTGCGCGAGTCGTTGTCTTGGGCGCGAAACAGGCGAATCGAATCCAGCGCAAAGCCGCGCAGGCTGCGCTCGCCACCCAGGCGAAAAAGGTCGGAACCGGCGATTGCGTACGAGTTTTCGAGTTCGTGTAGGGCTCCGCCGCGCAAGTTCGCCGCGAGGGTGACGTCGCCGAGCGGTACATAGACCGTGGCGTGAGCGATAGCGCTCAAGAAATTAGCGTCACCAGCGAGCCAGGGCGAAGCGAATTTCAACGCTCCCTTTAGGTGCACCCCAGTTTTAGGATTAAAGGGGTTGTCGACGGCCAGCCAGTTGCCTTCGATAGCCGTTGCGCCGGTACGCACGATCGACATCTGACCGCCGTTCACGTCACGATCGAGCGCATAGGTATAATTGGCCACCAAGGTCGAAAACTGGCTGAAGCGATGCGCCACTTTGAGCACGCCCTTTAGGATGAGGTCATGATCGTTTTGCAGTCTAAAGAATCCCTCTCCGAGTGTGGGGAAGGGCCGATTGGGCTCGCGGTAATAGAGCCTGGGTTCGATGCTAAAATCAGTGTTTGGACCGAGCAGTCTGGGCAGCTTTAGGCTGCTTCGCAATTCGCTGCGCCTGCCAATATACAAGCCCCAAACACCGCGTGTCTCCAAGGCCCAAGCACGCCCGAAAACGTTGCGGTCACGCCAGCTTAGCGAGGTCTGGAAGTTGTCCTCAATCGAATAGCCCAGGGTTAAATCTAAGGTCTGACTGATGCCCTCTTCGACGCTAACATCGACAAACACCTGTTGTCGTTTTTCTTCGAGCCCAAGGTAGCGCAGGCGCACCCGTCTAAAGACGCGCCAAGTGCGTAAAAGTGCGGCGGCTTTGGCGAAGGTTTGAGGGTTGAAGGGGGCGCCCACACGAGCTTCTGAGAAGGCTGCCAAAACGAGGTTTCGCCGCGTGCGAAAAGTGCCCGACAGGATGAGACCGCCATAGGTTACTCGTTGCCCCTCTTTGACGATGAGGCGAAACTGAGCGCCGTCGCCGGTGAGCGCCATCCGCACTTCGACTCGGGTCCCCGGATAACCTCTGCGGGTGTAAAATCTCAGGCTGCGTTTGCGCAAAGTCTCGGCGCTGTTTTCGAGCAGGGGGGAACCGGCTTTGATCTGTAAGGCATCGATCAGGGGGCCGTATAAATCCTCGCCAAGGTCATCTGTGCTTTCTTCTTCTTCGTCCCAATTATCGCTTTCACCATCGCTAACTCCGACAAGAGAAATCGAACGAATGTAAGTGGGTGGACCGGCGCTAACGACGAAGGTTGCGCGAATTTGTTGGGGGTTCAGCAGCAGCAACTGCGTCTCCACATGACTCACCAGCCAGCCCTGGTTTTCCAGATAGGCTGCGATGCGCTCCTCGTCGGCTTTTAATTCGCCGTCGAGCAAGCGACCGTCGTGGCGACCAAGTTGAGGAGGTTTGGTGCTCAGTAGATCACTGCCGATGATGTCATGTTGCAAATTGAACGGGATGCCAGCGATGCGTACCTCGGCGCAACGAGCCTTCTTGCCGGGGTCGATATGAAAAACGAGGCGTCTAAACTCACGGGCTTGTGCAATGACTTGGCGCCGAACGAGACGCAATTCTTGGCGCTCCGAGGCGATGCCCGCTAAAGCTGTTCTTCGCTTTTTAACCTGACCTTTAAGGCGCCGACGAACGCGGGTTATTTTCCGTTTTAGTTCTTCTTCTTGGATGTCTAGGGCAGCGAGTTGGGGGTCTTCTGCGCGAATCATAGGGCGAAAGTAACCGCGACTTTGGTAGTAGTCGCGCAGCGATTCGATGCTCGCATTTATCTGATCGTTGTTGACCGAGCGCGCCGAGGCGAAGGTTAGAGCCTTGCGCAACTTAACGAGCGGCGCCCTTAGCTTTCCTTGAAAGTGAACCTGCAGGCGCGGCCCCCGGCGGATCTGCAAGCGAACATCGACCAGGGTTTTACGGGTCTCAACTTGAGCGTCGATCGAGGCCTCGATATAACCCATTTTACGCAAGTTTGCTTCTTCGTCGGCAACTCGGTCACGTAGGGTGGAACTGCGAAACGCCCCTCCTAAACGTCGCACACGTTGGCGCAAGGCTTTTGCCTCTTTGAGCGGAACACCAATCACTTCAAGCCCGCCCCAGCGCAGGCGGTTGCCAAGCTTGACTTCGATGGTAACCGATCGCCAACCGGCGCCGCGAGCATGAGCGCTAAGGCTGATTACAACGCGACTTCCTGAATACCCGCGCTCGTCGATAAAACGTCCAAGTCGACGACCTATTTTACTCAGCAATTCGGCAAATGGGGCTTCGTCACTGCCGTAGCTCAATACCGGGAGCCGGCGCCCAGCGCGCAGGCTTGAACGGCGCTCCAGATCACTGCGCAACAGCCCTGAGGGCATGGGTCCAGTGACGAGAAGTTCGGCCACGCGGGGGCTCTGGCGGAGTATGCAGCGGTATTTTTCCTTAATAACCGTGCAGCGCGGCATCAGAAAGCGATCGAGTTCGCGCAGTTGTTGCTGCAGCCTGTTAATTACCTCTCGATTTTCACCTTCAAGCCCGGCGCTTTGAGCATAGCGCGACAAGGAACGCATCTGTGCCAGGGGCAGGCGCGGCTGTGCCACCAGTTCTAGGCTGGGTGAGGCGATCAACAAGGCAGCGAGCAGACTCATCGGGCCCAAAGCCTCCAATGAAGGTTGAGCAGCAGTTCGAGCATCGAGCCCTCTTCATCGCTGCGGTAGCCGCTGCGCAAGTCGGTCTCGGCTCGCCAGGCGTCGGAGAGGACGAGGGTGCCGCGCAGCGATTGTCGGTCGTTGCTGGTCGTAACTGCGCTCTGGTTATCCTCCGCCGATTCGTTGTCTTGGCTCCCAAAGACCACCTCGGTTTCGCCCGAGACCTCAAAGCGTTCACTGATGTTGACCACACCTTGCATGCGCAACGTATCGACGCCGAGGTCGATGCTGGCGTCTAAAGGGAGTTCGAAAGTTGTTCTAAAAACCTTTTCGAGTTCGCTCTCAAAACGTTTGAACATCTGCCCTGTGAGCATGCGCAAGGCGACGTCGCTGTAACTACCATCTCCGCCGTCTTCGCCGAGATTTTGGCTGATCAGTAGATCTGGCGTCTGACCGCGCGCTAACATGCCGAGAAGTTGTGGCCGCGTTAGGTCTGGATAGTCGGGTGCTTGCAGGCGTAATTCCATGCGGTCGACGGGACCTTCAATCCCCAATTCCAAGGTGATGACATCGTCCTGGTCGTTGTTCTGCTGGCGCCTGGGCACATATTCCCAGACCGAATTAAGGCTGACAAAGTAAGGGTCTTGGCTAAGGTCTACGGTGGCGTTGTCGATAGCAAAAGCAGCTTCGGGGAAGATGATTTCGCCATTACCCTCTTCAATTTCAACAACCCCTTGAACGCCGATATCCGAAAGCTGCCCGACGAGCCGCAGGTCTAAGGTCGGGCGTACTTCGATACGAAACAGAGGTAAGCCTGCGATGATTTGCAGGCCCGCTGCGCTGACGATTTCGAGATCGAGTTCAGTGGAAGCAAAGCGGCCTAGTGTCTCCTCAAGGCTTGGCCCCGCCCCCTCTTGATGACTGGAAAAAACGAAATTGGAGATGTTGAGGGTCTGCTCGACCTTTCCGCTAAGTAGATTTAATTGGCCCGAAATACGGGCGCTGTCCAAGGGGCCAAAGGCTCGCAAGTCCGACGAGAATTCAAGGAACTGGTCCTCGAAGCGCAGCTGTAAATTGGTCACCGATAAATTGAGGTCAATGTCCGACGGCTGAAAATCTTCGAGCAGGACGTTACCCGCCAAACGCAGTTGACCGGCACCGCTCTCGACGCGCAGCGAGTCGACGATCACTTGTTGGTCCTCGAGCCGGATCGAACCTCCCGCAAAAGTTACCTGACGGGGAAAGGCAGAATGAACGAAAGCGGTGCCAGGAACCGGTTCGATCTCGGCGACTAAGCGCGCATCCTTTTTCCAGCGACCGCGCAGGCTGCCTGAGACCTGCACCCGCCCTCGGGTGAGCGAGAATCCGGAATCGAGCAACTGCAAGAGCTCAAGCGGTAGGGAGCTGGCGAGGTGCAGGTTCGCTCGCGCTGTTTCATCGCCCGTTTCAATCCAACCGCGAAGCTTGGCGCTTCCTTTGCCCATTTTGAGTACCAGGCGTTCAAAACGGGCGCGACCGCCACCATAACCGAGCACCAATTCACCGTCGTTTTCTAATTCTTCTTCCCAGAGACCGGGGTTTCCGATGCGCAGCTTTTGCACCAACAAACTGCCCTCGGGTTCACCGTCGCGCAGGCCCAGGATGGCGTTCGCTTTGAAGTCGATCTCCGTACCGCCACCGGCCAAGCCTGGGATCACCCATTGCAAACCCTCGGCGTCGATTCGTAACTGGCTTGAGACCTTGTCAAGTTGCGGCAAATTCGCGGTGACTTCGCCTTTGACCCAGCCCAAGAGGTTGATGTCTGCCTTTAGCGAGTCAGTGCCGATCAAGGCTTGGATGCGGCCTTTTCCATTGCCCACCAAGCGATCGTCAACGGCGACATCGCGAAGGCGTATTTGTGCTTCGCCTTGCGGTTGCCCTACGGGTCCGCTCAGGCGTAAATCGATATCGGCCAATGCTTCTAGACCCGGAAGGTCGATCGGTAAGGAGTCGAGCCGAAAGGCGGTGAGTTTGAGTTGGACGTCTAACTTTTTGAAGCCTTCGCTTAGACGGACGGTGCCCCTGCCGACACCGTTCCCCGTCGTGTTTAAGCTGCCGCCGAGGGAATCCGAGGTGGCGGCGAGGGTCAATTCGCCGTCGCTTAATGGGATGCCGCTAATGCTCAAGCCGCTAAAGCTAAGGGCGATGCGCGCCGCCGCGTCGCTGAGCAAACCTTTCGGTTCGATGCGTAATTGAGCGCGACCTTTGAGCATGTCGCCGCCCAGTAAACTGAGACCTGTTTGATCCAAATACAGGTTCAAAAAACCGTCGCTGCGTAGGGTCTTTAAATTAACGCCGAGCACACCGCTAAGAATACCCGGACCCTCATCCCAGTCCATAGCGCGCAATTCGGCTCGTTGCCCATCGTAGCGAAGTAGAAACTCCAAGGTCCCGAGTTTGAGTTCTCCGGCTCGTAGTTCATCGATGATGAGATCACCCTGCCAGCGTCCTTCGGGGTCGGAGCTGAGGTCGATAAGGGCGCTCCCCGCGCCGCCTGGAAGCGGGTAGTTTTTGAGGCTAAACCTGCCCACCGGGTTCTTTGGGCGCGCATAGTGAAGAACGATTTGAGCTTCGATAGGGGCCTGTTCTAAGCTTCCTTTGAGGCTTTTTAGGTGCAACGCACTATCGTCCATATACCCGCG
>JAPKCE010000676.1 GCA_028823075.1 Myxococcota bacterium | reverse complement strand
TCTTGGCTAGTTGGCCGCGAATCTCACCGGCGCGAACCTCGATCCGGTGGCTCGTTGGATCGAGGGAATAATGCACCAAACGCCCCTGAATATTCGATGATTTATACTCGCCGGCAAGTAAGCTTGGCGGGTCGGAGCTGCGATCGAGCGAAACAAAAGAATAACTAAAGGGACAAGAACCCGGCGCTTTCATATAACTCGCTACTTGCGGGATGATGTAGCGATAACCAAAAGCCTCCGTGCGGGCACCGTTGCGCCCAAAAGCGCTCGTGTCATCCGTATGACTGACCCTTGCAATCAGACTCATATCGAAGACCCGAAAGCCATTCGCTGTATCGGCGACGTAGAGGTAATCACCGTACCAAACGATACCGCCCGCGTGCAGCGCCTCGGTGTTGGTCAGACTCTTATGCAAGGGCCGGTAATTCACGGCAACGCCGTCGCCGAAGGGGACCACGAGCAGCATATGGCGATAATCGACGTCGTTCATCTGAGTCAGGTCAGCGAGCGAAACGCGCACGCCTTTGGTCGGCCGAGCGTTGGTCTTATGGTACCAACTGATGAGCTGTAAGCGTCTGTTGTTAATGCGCCCCGAATCCACCGCGTCCGACGAACCGGTGATACCTTGCGGGTACCAATAACTCACCCCATTATCGCCGCTGTTCCAGATCCAGCCCTGGTAATTGTGGTTGCGCAGACGTGTGGCGGTTTGATTGGTCAAGGCGCTTCGCCCTTGACGGTTTAAATCGCTGGTGAGCTGGGCCATACTGCGGGCTCCGCCCATGCGAGTAGCCAGGTTTTCTGCGCGCGCCCTGCCGTTCGTCCAGGCCGCGGCATTGGGCGGGATGAGCCCAAAACTACAGCCTTGAGTCTCTTGCATATGGTGCTGCGCGAGGCCCGGATGCCAGTTGTCGCGGTCGGCGCAATTGGCGGGGTAATCTCCGCAGCCAAAGTTCGGTCCGCTGTCTACAGGCTCGGCGTCGGGACGTGCAGCATCGAGAGCGCCGGAATCTAGAACTGCGGCATCTGGCGCTGCTGGTCCCGTATCTATGGGCCCCGCGTCAAAAGAACCGGGCTCGCCCGAATCTGAAACCACCGCGCCGCTATCGAGACTGCCCGCCTCGGCTGCACCCAGATCGGCTGGCCCAGAGTCGGTAAAGCCGGTGTCTTGAGCGCCCGTGTCCCGCGCTGCATCGACTTGCGCCGCATCCGGAGCCCCCGCGTCAGCAGGATCTTGAAGAGGTCGCGGCGCCGGACAAGCGACGAGCAACGACAGGACAAGGGTCACGCGCATCGACCAACCCCTAACGAATAAGAAGAGCGCCCGGCACGCCGGCAGCTGCCCACGAACTGGTCAGACCGCCGCCCCAGTTTTGGCCACTTGAACCTTCACCCGTAGAAAATAAGCGCCCATCGTTACCGATCCCCGTGACCGAGGCTGTCGAGGCGCAGTGGTCGGCAGTGTCGTCGAGGCCATCGAGCAACTGCAGACCCATCTCATCGGCCAGATCATTTTGAAAGGGCGCCTGAGCGTTGGCAGTCGTGCAGGCATAGCCACT
>JAPKCE010000079.1 GCA_028823075.1 Myxococcota bacterium | reverse complement strand
TGTGGTCGCCGCAATCCATGTGTGGCGTGAACATCGGCTTATGCTTGCCGCGCAAAATACTCGCAATACGGGTGGCAGCACGGCCTAGGACCTTATCGTCCACGTCCACAACAAACCAGTCGCGCTGCACATCTTCTTCGCGTATGGATTCAGTCTTCATCACAGTCCTCACTATTAGCGGGCTCCGAAACCAAGTCCGGGGCCTGCGAGGAGGCGCTATTGTCAGTGGAGCGCCGGTGGGTCAAGCAGAATGCGGCTCCTAGGAGAGCCCCTGCGGCCAGGTGTGTAGCGACCTGGCCGAGGCTGGCTTCGGCGCCTCGCCAGAGCATTAAAGCCTGCAGGCTTGAGAGCGCCATCAGCGCGCAGGCTGCCGATGCCATCGCGCTGCTTGAGATCAGAGCAGAGACCGATGCAGCAGCGACAACTGGCAACCAGGGGCTGCTCCATCCGAGCAGGTCGACGCTGGTGGTCGTGGTCAAAACGGCGACAAACAGCGTGAGAGTTACCCTGGCGACAACTTTCATGGGCTCTTCTCCCAGGGGGCGCCGGGCCAGGTGTGGCCGCTCGGCAACAGGGCCTCTACCTCGTCACCAGTTTGGTACATGCGCCACAAAGTGAGCCCTTTGGCGGGCGCTGTCATGCCGGCCAAGCGGCGGTCGCGCGCCTTCAGGATGCTCGCTAGCTCTTCAACGCTCTTTTGTCCGCGCCCCACATCGACGAGGGTTCCAGCCATTATGCGAACCTGGTGTTGGCAAAACGCGTTACCGCGGATGTCGATTTCGACGAGGCTGCCGGCAGACGGATGCGGCGGTAACTCGGGATGGTCATCAACTTGGCGAGCACCGATATGCCAGATCAAGCGACGAGCATGCGCCGCTTGGCAATGCGCCGAGCGAAAACTCTGGAAATCATGCTCGCCGACAAGGTGCTGAGCGGCGCGCTGCATAGCGAGCGCATCCAGGGCTTGGCTCGCCGACCGTGGCCAGCAGCGCGCTTCAAGATGGGGGGGGACGCCACTGCCGGTCCAGACACGGTACACATAGCGTTTGCCAAAGACACCGGATTTCGGCCGCCAAATTTCACTGACTTCGCGGCAACTGTAGACCCGTACGCTGCTCGGTAAGCGGCTGTTGAGCGCCGCCATCAGGCGTCCGGCATCGAGTCTTGTTTCACCGCTGATCTTAACAAACTGCTCGCGAGCGTGAACGCCCGAGTCGGTGCGCGATGCCCCTGTGACTTTCGGCGGTGCTTTAAAGAGGACTTCAGCGGCACTGGCCAGAGCACCGGCCACCGAGGGGTGGGGGGGCTGAAGTTGCCATCCGCAGAAGGATGATCCGTCGTAGCCGAGGCGGAGGGCGAAATGGACGTTGCGCAATGGAGGGTGGCTCCCTATCGTGGCGACGCCTGTTACCGGGCCAGAGGGGACGCTTCCAGATGAGATCCTTCGGATTCAGTTTAATTCTTCTTATCGCTGCAGCTTGCGGAGCGCCTGCGGGCAGTGGCGAACTCGGCGCGCCTATCGCCGACCCGGGCGATGACCGGGTTATAGCTATCGGCGAAAGCACCACCTTGTCCGGCCTGCTGTCTTGCGACCCTAGCCAAGGTGGCCTTATTTACGCCTGGTCGATGCTCGAAAAGCCGGACGCTAGTGTGCTCGAACTTGCCGCGGCGGATAAGACCGCTGTGCAATTCGGCATTACCGCTGACGCTGCAGGGACCTACCTGTTTCAGCTCACGGTCAGCAACGGTACTCGCAGCTCCATTGCCGAAGTGGTGGTTGTTGAGGCCAGCGCCAATGAAAGCCGCCTAACGGCAACTTCCGCTGCCCCCGAGACCGAAGACCGCTGCGGGAACAGCTTGTGACAGCAAAGGCATTGCGGGTTGCCATCGTCGGCGCCACCGGCGCTGTCGGTCGCGAGATGCTCGCTATCCTTCAAGAACGCCGTTTCCCAGTGGAACGGTTGCGTCTTTTCGCTTCTTCGCGCTCTGCGGGGGAGACTTTGGATTATTGTGGCGACGAGTTGACCGTTGAGGACCTTAGTGAACTCGACATCAACGATAAGTTTGACTTGGCGTTGTTTTCAGTGGGCTCCGAGTTGAGCTTGCAATGGGCACCGCTGATGGCCGAGGCAGGTGCTTGGGTGATCGACAACAGCGCCGCCTTTCGTGACACGCAAGATTGTCCTTTAGTGGTTCCTGAAATCAACAGCCATACCCTGCACGAAGCGCGGCGACGCATTGTCGCTAACCCGAACTGTACCACCATCGCCTTGGTGCAATCGCTGTTTCCGCTAACTCAACTTCAGCGCCCAAAACGGGTGGTCGTGAGTACTTATCAAGCGGTTAGTGGAGCGGGCAAAAAGGGGATGGACGAGCTTGAGTCGCAAGTCCGCAAGCTGCTCAACGGGATTCCACCTGAGGTGGATGTTTTTCCGGGCCGCATCGCCTTTAATTGTCTGCCCATGATCGGCGAGATCGATGCCGATGGTTTTACTGCCGAAGAGCATAAGATCATGCGTGAAACCAAGAGGATCTTGGACGATTCCCGTCTGAGGTTGGTGGCAACAGCGGTACGCGTTCCAGTGTTCATCGGTCATTCCATGGCAGTAAACGTCGAATTCGATGGTGATTTGGAGCCTGAAGCGGCCGCCCAAGCGATGGCCGATCACCCGGGTGTGATGATCACCGATCGCGACGATGCGGCCGCGGTCCCGACCACCGCTGATATCGCCGGTGAAGATATGGTTTTGGTCGGCCGCTTACGGCGCGACCCTTCCGTGGATCATGGCTTGGCCTATTGGGTTGTGAGCGATAATTTGCGCAAGGGCGCGGCGCTTAATGCCGTACAAATTGCGGAAAGCTTAGTTCAGCGCGATCTTCTCGGTGGAACGACAATGGGTCGAGCGAAGGGGAATGCGTGAGCGACGGTTCGGAACAACGACTCTTTAAGCGCGTCAGCATCCCGTTGCTGATCCAATATCGATTCTCACCGTTTGAGAATTACGCCACCGATTATTCGGCTAACGTCTCGGCCGGTGGCTTGTTGATTCATTGTGAAGACCCGCCGGAAAATGTTGCCACCATCTTGCTGCGGTTCTTACCGCGTGACGGCTCGCGCGTTATCTTGGCTCAAGGTGAGGTTGTACGCGCGACCTCAGAGGGCTTGGCTGTCCGATTTTTGCAGATCGACGAAGCAGACCAAGCCTTTTTAGTCGAACTCATCGAAGGCGCAGTCTAAGGCACCTTTCGCCCGTAGGCGCTCCAAAGCACCACACCGTCGACTCGGTGCTCGTGAAGCAGCGGGCGTTTAGCGAGTTCGACAGCGAGGTCACTGAAACTACGCCAGCGACGCTCATGCGTTAAAATGACGATATCGGCGCGTTTTGATGCGCTCAGTTTGACATCTTCCCGAAGCAAGCCGCGGCGAATCATAAAGGGTGCCGAGCGCAGGTATTCTTTGTGGTTCGGTTCAAAGTGTATGCTCGCTTTCGCCGCTGTATGCTCGCTGATCCACGCGGCCAGCGAGGCATCGAAGACGTCGTAGTACTGGCGCTCGAAGCCACGCTGTACGGCGCCGGGAAGGCCGCCGACATGTTGGCCAAAGCTGCTCAGTTCGTGTCCGTAAAAGCGCGCTGTATCAAGGCCTCCGCTGCTCAGCATGAGCAGGGCAAAAAAGGGCCCAACCCAGACCTTTTGTAGCTGTGGCCCGCCAACAACTCGCAGTGCTTCGAGCAGCCGAGCGAAGCCCAAACCCACGGCAACCGCAAACAGTGGGAAAAAGGGTAAGAACAGTTTGACGCCACCGTATTTGGGCACCGGTGAGAAGGCGACGACGCCGATGGAGACGAACAGATGGATGAGCAAGAAGCGCGCAAAGCGCCCGTCTTCATTTTGGGTTCCGGAACGACTGAGAAGGCCCCCAAGACCGACCATCCCAGCGAAAAGAGTCAAGGTCGGCAGCGTCGCCCATGTGTAGGCGAAGGGGGCATACCAAGGCGCAAACGGGCGCTCCCAAATCTGCCCCTCAAAGAACAGGTAGATCGGGTAATGTTTGGTGTGAAAGCTAACGTAGCTGCCGTACCGAGCAAAGGTATCGATCCACATATGCGGCCAAAGCGCGAGGTGTAAGGCAAAGCCTACCGCCGGTACCGCGAGCATCCACAAAGGGATGGGAGGAAGGGTCAAGCCGCGCCCATCTTTACGAGTTTTGGATAGCTGTTCGACCATCCAATACAAGCCGCAGCCGATCAGCGCGAAGGGTGCGTTGAGCTTACTGGCCAGAGCAAAGCCAAAAATGACCCCCATCAAAGCGAGCGGTTTAAAGCCCGGTTTGCGGTGAAGGTGCCAAAAACAAAGCAAGAAGGCACTCGTGGTGGCGGCCACGGTCATGTCCAATGTTGGCACCCGGCCATGAAAGGCGAAACGTGGGTAGAGCAGTAAACTCAAAGCCGCGAACCAGGCCGGTAAAGCCCCGACCCGCGACAGGGTGAAGGCGAAAGCGACCATCGCCGCCAGCGCCAGCATCGCGCAGATACCTAGCCGTGAGGCTTCGCTTGCCGACATCACGCCGAGCACCTCATGGCCGAGCCAGCGCCCACCGCCGATCAACCATTTGGCAAAAGGGGGATGCTCTTTGTTGTGGTGAAAATGAGCGTCGATTTGAGTCCGGCTGAGGGCATGCGCCGGCTCGCTGACCAGGCTTTTTACCCAGCGCACGTAACTATGGCCGGCCGGTTGATAATAAGCGTCGTCGTCCGTGGTGCCGATCGAAGGAAGGGTCACCAGCGCGGCAGAAAATGCCAGCAGCCCAAGCAGCAACACCTGGCGCCGGGCATTCATCGGATGCTCGCTTTAAAGCAGTGATGGCGCTGGCCGTCCTTGCGGGCCGAAACCTTGATCTCGAGAAAGCCGGCGACTTGGTGTTGGCTTTTTTTCCAGCCGTCCGAGTTGCCGGCCTGCAGTTTGACGCCGCCGTGTTGCCACGCGAGTTCGACGCGAACCGGGTGTTTATTGCTGGAAGCTGCGGCCTTGTCGCTCAGTCCATGTTCAAAAATTAGCTCCCCGCTGGGGACCGCATCAAAACGGATGATTAGCGGTTTGTCACCGGCTGGTGGATGCGCCCAAAGGCAGGACTTGTGGCTGTTTTTAACCTGTAAACCGGTGGGGGCTACATGCATCCAATCGGCCAGGTGGGCGCAGCGCCAGCCCCCTTTGTGGGCTTGCGTACAGCTTGCCCCTTTTGCCCGTATTTTGGCAGAATAGAGTTCGTTTTTGGCGCTCCATAGCACCTCGCCTTGCGGGCGTGCCCAAAGGCTCAGGGTGAGACCTTTTGGCAGGGTAAAAAGGGTGTCGTGTTGGCGCGCTAGCGGCACCAAACCCGCGGGCACATCGGCCCGCGTGCCGAGCAACCAGAGCCGGCGAATACGCCCGCGAGGCTCGGGAAGCGCTACCCGAGGTTGCAAGCCAAAGGCTCGCAGTTGTTCCATACCCTGGCTTGAGCCCGCGTTGTTGAGGAGGAGCAGGTCACCCGGTTTTATGAGGGGCTTGAGCTGTTGGGCTGCCTGCTGCCAAGCCTCGGCTGAAACGATTGTCGGCCGCCGACTGCATTCGCCAAAGGCTGCACTCAGGCAGGCTAAACCCAAGCCCAGCATCAAGCCTTGATCGATTCGGCGGCTCATCGCCCGGTCGTCTCAGCGAAGGCGCTTAGTGCGCAAAGGTTCCACAAGATTTTCGCATGGTTGCGTTTGCCGCTGAGGTGCTCGCTGCGTAGGCGCTCGACAACCGCTGGGCGAACAAGGTTATGGCGATGCAAACAAGCCGGATCGAGCAGTTCGCCCGACCAGTCTTTGAGCGGTCCTCGAAGCCACTGCGCCAAGGGGACCCCAAAGCCCTTCTTGGGGCGTTGCACAATGTCCGGTGGCAGCAGGCCCGCGGCGATGCGACGCAGGGCGACTTTGGTCGTTGTGCCGCGCACACGCAGTTTGTCCGGGCAGCGCGCAGCTTGGGTGACGACCTCGCAGTCGAGCAGGGGCGCGCGTACTTCTAAGCCGTGCATCATGCTTGCTCGATCGACCTTTTGCAGCACACCGGCCGCTAGGTAACTGCGCGCATAAACCGCCGACAATCTTTGGAAATCGGAGCCCGGGGCCGCGTTCCAGATGGCTTTGCTCGGTTGGTAGCGGGCGCCGCCAGCACAATCCGGCATGAGGGCATCGAGGACTTTCGGTAAGGCACCACCGATCCAAACCTGATGGCGTTCGGGCAACTCCCTGGCCGCACCCCCAAAAAAACGTTTGATCTTATATTCGGCGGTGTAATGCCCCTCGCCGGTGGGTAAAAGGGCTTCGGCCGCCGCATGAGCACCATTCCAAAAAGGTTTGGGTGCCCAGGCGAAGGGTCGCAACAACTTCTCGGCGACAAAAGTGGCGTAGCCCAAAAATAGCTCGTCACCACCATCACCGCCCAGCGCGACTGTGACCTCTTGGCGGGCAAACTGGCTGAGCAAGGCAGTGGGGATGATACTCGGGTCGGCAAAAGGCTCGTCTTGAGCGGCGAAGATATCCGGCACGGCAGCCTGCAGGTCAGCGGCGCTCACGACCTTGGCGCGATGATCGCAGCCTAGATGTTTAGCGACCGCGGCGGCGTGGCTGCGTTCATCAAAGTTTTTTTCTTCAAAACCAATGGCGAAGGTTTTGAGTTTTGCCGGGTCGGTGTGACGAACAGCGAAGGCTGTGACCAGCGACGAGTCGATACCGCCGGAGAGAAAGATGCCCAAAGGAACGTCAGCCACCAAGCGTGCTTTTACTGCCTCTTCGATGGCATTCTCGAGCGCCGGCAATGGGTCATCAACCTCGGCCTCTCGCCCAAAAGGGAGTTCCCAATAGCGACTGACCTCGACACCACTGAGCGGGTTGTCGCGCTCAAGCATCCAGAGTTCGCCGGGGCCAACCTTTTGAACCCCTTCGAAAATCCCGTCGCTGTCCGGCACGAAGTCGTAGGCCAGAAAGCGCGCCACGGCGGCGCGGTCAAAGCTGTTGATCGCCTGATCTTCGGCGTGAAAGGCTTTTAATTCGCTGGCGAAGCCCCATACCAAACCCGGTAGCATTGAGGCTTGCACCGCGAAGAGCGGTTTTTGCCCCATGCGGTCTCGTGCCGCCCAGACCTGGTTGCGGCCTGGATCATCGACGACCAAGGCGAACATGCCGCGCAGTTTGTTTAGACAGTCTGCGCCCCATTCGGCGGCGGCGTGAGCGACAACCTCGGTGTCGGAATCTAAGTGGAACTCATGACCTAAACCATAGAGTTCCGAACGCAATTCACGGAAATTGTAGATCTCGCCATTAAAGGTGATGCGCAGTCCGCCGGGGGCCGCCATCGGTTGTTTCGCGCCGCCGACATCGATGATCGCTAAGCGCCGATGTCCGAGGCCGACGTGGTCAACGATATCGACACCGGAGTCATCGGGCCCGCGATGTGCCATACGATCGGTCATGCGCTCCAACTGCTGCGCGTGGGGCCGTGATCCGGGCAGGCCGACCCATGCGAGCACACCGCACATCTTAATCTTCCTTTAGCGGCGGGCCGTAAGACCAGATCGTGACCGGCTCAGAGCGGCCCTTTACGTTAAAGCTGC
>JAPKCE010000675.1 GCA_028823075.1 Myxococcota bacterium | reverse complement strand
CGAACAAGCAGGCGGTATTGGTATCGGCACCCAAGTCGATCACGCCAACGATGACGAAATCGAGCAGTTTTTCAAGAAGGTTGCGGCAGAGGCCGGCAAGATCGACATTCTCGTAAACAACGTTTATAACATACCCAGCCCACCGGCTTGGGGCGGCGGCTTTTGGGATCATCCCATCCATATTTGGGATGACCAGGTCGGCATTGGCCTGCGGGCGCATTACGTCGCCAGCTGGCACGCAGCCCCACTGCTCTTTGCAGCAGGGCCTGGCGCACTCATGGTGAATGTATCCTCTCCGGGCGGGCAGTCTTATCACTTCTCATCCTCCTACGGCGCCGGTAAAGCAGGTCTTGATCGCTTGACCAAAGATATGGCCATCGAGCTTGAGCCAAAAGGCGTAGCCGCCGTCGTCCTCTATCCCGGGTCGGTTGCAACGGAGTTCATAGCGGCCCATGCAGAAAAAAATGGCACGGACCTCAGCGATTCGCAAACGCCCCTCGGCGTTGGCCGATGCGTACCAGCCCTGGCACTCGCCAGCGACATTATGGCTCGATCAGGGTCAATTCAATGGGTCGAGGACCTGAGCCAAGAATTTGATATTCGGGATGAACGCGGGCAGGTGGCGCCGCCTTATCGCGCGCGACATACCGAACGAGAAGCTTCATAAATCAAAAGGAGAACGACATGGCTGCTTATTTTATAGCGCAATATCAAGTCAACGACGCGGCACTCTACGCTGAATACGGCGCGGGCGCGGGCCCTACCCTCGCGAAATATGGCGCCGAACTGGTGGTGCTCGATGTCGCCGCTGAAACCATGGAAGGCGAGGCACCCGGCGCGCAAACCGTTATCATCAAGTTTGAGTCCACAGAAGCGGCAAAGACTTGGTATAACTCTGAGGACTATCAGGCGGTGGTTGGTAAGCGCTTAGCCGCAACCAATGGCTATGCCGTTCTATCTCAGAGCATGAACCTCGGCTAATCCGACATCACCGATTCACTTTCGAATACTGCCTGCTTGAGCGCAACAGCCGAGCAGGCAGGCTCAGAGGTGAAGCGGCCGGTCAAAGGCTAACAAGACCGATTCTTGCATCGCTTCGGAGACCGTCGGATGCGGAAAGATGGTTTCTAGCAGTTCGTGCTCGGTTGTTTCAAGCCCAATGGCGATGACAAACCCTTGGATTAACTCAGTGACCGAGTCCCCAATCAAATGCGCGCCGAGCAACGCGCCGGTCTCTGCATCGAAAATAGTCTTAATCATGCCTTCGGTATGCCCTGAGACCACGGCTTTGCCGTTGGCATAGAGCGGAAATCGGCCAATTCGTAACGCACGATCGCCCGCATCCTGTTCTCGAAGTCCAACACTCGCAATCTGCGGAAAGCTATAGGTGCAGCCCGGAATTCGATTCCGCTGAAGGCCTTGCACCGCTCGCCCAGCGATGCTTTCTGCCGCAATCATCGCCTCATGCGTCGCTTTATGCGCCAGACACGGCGCGCCCGCCACGTCGCCTATCGCATAGATTCCCGGTATCGATGTTTGCTGGCGGTCATCGACCACGATG
>JAPKCE010000078.1 GCA_028823075.1 Myxococcota bacterium | reverse complement strand
CGTTCGACGCACCAAGGCGTCGTGACTTGCTTGCAGACCTGGTGCAATCGCTCCACCGAGATAAGCGCCGTCGGCGGCGACCACATCAAAAGTGGTCGCGGTGCCAAAATCGACGACGATGAGCGGTTTCGCATAAAGGTCAAAGGCACCCGCAGCGTTGACGATGCGATCGGCACCCACCTCTTTGGGTGAATCGACACGAATAGCCACACCGGTGCGCACACCGGGACCAACCAGCAACAGTTTGTCGCCGACGAACGTCGAAAGTGCGGCCAATAGATCAGGCTGCACCTCGGGCACAACGCTCGCCACGACAGCCGCCTCGAAGCGCGAAGAGTCGATGTTCGCGAGTTCGAAAGAGCTGCGCAGGAAAGCGCGATATTCGTCGGCAGTTCGCCGAACGTCTGTGGCCATGCGCCACGATTGAACCAAGCCAGATTCGTTGCGCAAACCGACAAGGATCTGAGTATTGCCGACATCGACGAGTAACATCATGAGCCAACCCGCCTCATCGACAACACCAGGTTTTCGGCGCGTCCGGCGCAAGCAGCCTCGAAGCTGGCCGGCGCCTCAAGGTGGACGATCATCGCAAAGCCGGCTTCCACCTGGAACCATTGCAGCACAAAGCGAGCCATGCGCAGATCGCTCAAAGCATTATAATGAGCCCCTAAACGGATTACGCTTGGGCTTATTTTTCGCGCCGCTTGAACCCGGACTTGCGCCAGTTTTTTCAAGCGGCTCAGCGCGCTCATCGCCAAGCTTCCAGCATGACCACTGGGCATCGCCACAGTAGTCAAGCGCATCTGGCAAAAGCTGCGACCGACCGGCAAACCGATACTCAAGGTCTGACTGCGGTGGTCGCGACCGATCTCGCGAGCGTCTTTGGGCATGGCAAAAGCCCAACGTCCGCCCGGCGCCGCGAGCAACTGCTTTGCCTTGCCGGGGTTGAGCAACATCGGAACGATGGATGGTTCCTGGACCGGCAACCCGGAAAGCCCCTGGGCGAGAAGTAAGGCGACGGCGAAAAACTGCATTTTACAAAGTCTCCACATCGCCAGCGCGTAGCTCATGTACCGCGCCGCTCGCATCGAGCAAGCGTAGGGCGCCGTCGTCGGCAAGCCCAAGCGCCTCACCCTGCATCGAACCGCTGCTCATCTGCCCGCGCTCAGCAAGCTGCCACCAACGCTGGCGCAAGGCCTCGTTGCCCTGAGCTGCCCACCAATCCAAGCCAGAACGAAGGGCGCGCTCGGCAGCGAATTGGGCAGATTCTAAAGTGGGTAGAGCCGCTGAATACTGTGCCGCAGCAGCCGTTTTTTGATCACTGATCAAGGGCGCCTCAAGCCAATTAATGCCGAGCCCAACGAATAGAGTTTGATTGCGTAACTCACAGAGAATACCACCAATCTTTGCCCCATCCACGCGCAGGTCGTTGGGCCATTTGAGGCGCACATCAAGGCCCAAACAGCGCAGCCAATCAGCCAGGGCGCAGCCCACCGCCAAGGGTGCCAAGGTGAGGGGCTTGGGTAAGGTTTCGACCCCACGAGCATGGGTCAGATACAGGCCGACGCCGCGGCGTGAAACCCAGGCGCGACCGTTGCGGCCTCGGCCGCTGGTCTGGTGATCGCAGACGATCGAAAACGGTAAAGCTCGGCCCGCTCTAAGCTGCCGAGAAGCCTCATCGGAGCTGCTGTCCAAACTGCCAAAATGCATGGGCTTCCTCACGGGGAACAGTCCAAACCGATATCCACCGAAGGAGCTGAATGAGTCAGCGCGCCCATGCTGATAAGATCGGCGCCTAAGGCCTGCAACCGAGGCAGGCGCTGACGCGTAATTCCACCGCTCAACTCAACCACCGTCTCGGGGCGTTTGGCGCGAATCAATTGTATGGCCTGAAGGGCGCGAGCGTCATCGAAATTATCGAGCATCAGCACATCGACCCCAAGCTCAAGGGCCTCAGCGAGCTGGACTTCTGTATCCACTTCAAGTTCCACACGAAGCAGGTGATGCGCTTTGAGCCGCACGCCAGAGACCGCAGCGCGCAAGCTTCCGGCGGCGGCGATATGGTTGTCCTTGATCATGACCCCATCGCTCAAATCGTTGCGATGATTGCGTCCGCCGCCGTGGCGCACCGCTGCCTTTTCGAGCTGACGCCAACCGGGGGTGGTCTTGCGCGTATCCACGAGCCGAGCTCGCCCCTCGCCGAGAGC
Organism: Myxococcota bacterium; assembly: GCA_028823075.1. Classification (GTDB taxonomy): domain Bacteria; phylum Myxococcota; class UBA4151; order UBA4151; family UBA4151; genus CACGMS01. The sequence goes on along the minus strand of JAPKCE010000078.1, from coordinate 5,531 downwards.
CGCGACGCATTCCCGGGTAAAGGTGGCGATGGCGCTGAGGTGGGTGAGAAAATTGAGGCAGCTGCGCTCCAAAGCGAGCACGCTCGTCGCATCACCGCTGATGATGGCGATCTCGCCGCCAGCGGCCACCACATCGCCATCGGCGACGCTCAAGGTCAAATCGATTTCAGCGCCCGAAAGCTTGATCAAGCGTTCGATCACCCAAAGACCGCTCACGGTCAGCGCCTGACGTGGGCGAAACACTGCGCTAAGCCTGTCGCCCTCACCAAAAATCGCCTCGCTGGTCACGTCGCCGCGACCGAGGTCTTCATCCAGAGCCAATTGCAACAAACGATCGACGAGAGGACTAGGCGCGGGCATCGGCTAGGCCTCCAACTCGGCGAGACGGTTCAAGGCGGAGCGCAGTTCACCGTCGCGGCGCTCGAACTCCACCAAGCGGCGGCGCTCTTCGGCGACCACAGCTTCGGGGGCTCGCGCCACAAAGCGCTGGTTACCGAGCTTACCTTTGCACTTACCGATCTCTTGACCGTTTTTATCCAAATCGCCCTGCAAACGCTCGCTTTCGGCGGCGACGTCGACCTTGCCACTCAAATTGGCGAGCAGGGTCAAGCCCTCACCGGTTGCCACGGCCCAGCCGCGGGGTTTGTCGGCCGACTGCAAACCGGTCTCGACGGACTCAGCTGCCGCCAAATCTACCAACAGGCGCGCCGCCGAGTCGAGGTGCTGCAAACGATCTTGTTCGGCCACTTGAAGACGAACCGCCAAGGGTTCGCGGGGCTTAATGCCCATCTGCCCGCGCAGAGCGCGCAGCAGCCCAACGGCTTCGATGGCCAAAGCGATCTGCGATTCGGCAGCGGGGTCACGCTCGACCTCGACCTCGAAGCGGGCTTTGCTCAAGCTTTCGGCATCGCGCATGAAGAGCGGCAAGGCTGCCCATAACTCTTCGGTAACAAAGGGACAAAAGGGGTGAAGCATGCGCAAGGCACCGCTCAAAGCATCGGCGAGAGCGGCTCGCGCTGCGGCGCTTTCAAGTTCGTCGTCACTGCGCAAAGGGCGCTTGGCCAACTCGATGTACCAGTCGCAGAGTTCATGCCAGATGAAGTGGTAGATCGCCTGACCCGCCTCATCGAGTCGGTATTCGGCAAAGGCCGATTTTACGGTGTCTTGGGTCGCCGCGAGGCGCGAGCGAATCCAACGCTCCGTGGCCCCCGAGGGCGCCTGCCAATCACTCGGCTGGCAATCCACAAGATAGGTTTGAGCAAAGCGGGTGGCGTTCCAAACCTTGGTCAGGAAATTCCGATACCCTTCGATGCGCTGCATGTTCATTTTGATGTCGCGCCCGGGCGCCGCCATGAGCAACAGACCCAAACGCAGCGCATCGGCGCCGTACTCGTTGGTGATCTCTACCGGATCGATGACGTTCTCTTTGCTTTTCGACATCTTTTGGCCTTGGGCGTCGCGCACCATGCCATGCAAAAATATGGTGTGGAACGGTGCCTTACCGGTGAAGTGAATGCCCAACATCATCATGCGAGCCACCCAAAAGAACAGAATATCATGGCCCGTTTCAAGCACGTCGGTGGGGTAGAATTTTTCTAACTCGGGCGTCTTTTCAGGCCAGCCCAAAGTTCCCATGGGCCAAAGCCCCGAGCTGAACCAGGTATCGAGAACGTCTTCGTCTCGACGCAACTCACTGGGCTCAAAACCGGCGGCCTTCGCTTTTTCCAAGGCCTCGGCCTCGCTGCGCGCCACAAAGACCTGATCGCCGGCGTGCCAAGCAGGAATGCGATGCCCCCACCACAACTGACGAGAGATGCACCAATCCTGAATGTTCTCCATCCAATGGTACCAAGTCGACTCAAAACGCTGCGGTACGATCTGGGTTTCGCCCTTGCGCGTTGCGTCCATCGCCTTGGCCGCTAGAGGCTTAGTGGAGACGAACCATTGCAGGCTAAGGCGTGGCTCAACCACCGAACCACTGCGCGAGCAATGCCCCACGCTGTGCGCATGATCTTCGACTTTGACCAGCAGGCCCAAGGCATCAAGATCGGCGACTACCGCCTTGCGCGCCTCGTCAACATGCAGGCCCAAATAGGGACCTGGAAGCGAGACATGGGCGCCTTCATCCAAAACATTGATGAGCGGAAGATCGTGACGTTTGCCGGTTTGGAAATCATTGAAATCGTGAGCAGGAGTGACCTTGACCGCGCCACTACCGAACTCCAGGTTCACCAAAACAGCGTCGGCGATGATGGGGATTTTTCGCTCCGTGAGCGGCAGGTCGATGGTCTTACCGATGAGGTGGGCGTAGCGCTCGTCGCTGGGATGAACCGCCACCGCTGTATCGCCGAGCATAGTTTCGGGGCGCGTCGTCGCCACCACCAAACGCTCGTCGCTACCACTGACCGGATAGGCCAAATGCCAAAGATGACCGGCGGCGTCCTTATGCTCAACCTCAAGGTCCGAGAGCGACGTTTTCAACCCCGGACTCCAGTTGATCAACCGCTCAGCGCGATAGATCAAACCCTCGTCGTAAAGGCGCACAAAGGCTTCGGTGACGGCGCTCGAAAACCCTTCGTCCAGGGTAAAGCGTTCGCGTTGCCAGTCCAGACTGGCTCCTAAAATTCGGTGCTGTTCTTGAATGCGCGTGCCGTTGGTGGCTTTCCACTGCCAAACTTTTTCGAGAAACGCTTCTCGGCCAAGCGCCTCGCGCCCCGGCTCACCGCGGCGCTCTAGGTCACGCTCAACCACCATCTGAGTGGCGATGCCCGCATGGTCTGTTCCGGGTAACCAGAGCGCTTCATACCCAGTCATGCGCTTGTAACGAATAAGGGTGTCTTGCACGGCCGCCGTAAGGGCGTGCCCAACATGCAGCGAACCGGTTACATTCGGCGGAGGCAAAACGATCGTGAAAGGCTTTTTGTCGCTGTTTTCATCGGCAGCGAAATGCCCTGCGGCTTCCCAGGCAGCATAACGAGACGCTTCAAGAGCGGCGGGGTCGTAGCGTTTGGGTAATTCGGCGGTCACGTTCTTTGCTCCCCCTTAGGGGGAGGGCAACTAAACCACCGCTGAGCAAAGCGCCAGAGCGCTTTAAGCGTCGTCTTCAGCCTGCGGGAGAAAGTCTTTTGTGAGGCGCTCAATCTCGGCGCTGATAATGCGCTCGGCGAGTTGTGGCACCAACTCGTTAATCATTGTTTCGACGGTGTCGCGGACCTCGGCTCGCAGGGCGATCCATTGCTCGGGGCTCAGCGGCGATACGCTGGCGCTCGGCACAGCGCTCGGCTCCTCGAAGAACACCTCTTCTGGCGAACTTGGCGGCCCGGAATCAACCATGCCATTCGCCTCTTCAACATAGCCAGCGGCGGCTTCCAAAGCGTTCAACGCGGCGATCATCGAGGCGTTGGTTTTATCGACATCGCTATCCTCTTCAGGCTGTGCGATTTCGCTGAACTCACCGGTTCCCTCATGCGACCAAACCGGCACTTCTGAATCCTCATCATCCTCATCATCCTCGTCATACTCGTCAAGTGGCGCAACTTCGCCGGTCTTTGCTGCGCCGAATACAGACTCAAAATCGTCCAAGGGCAAGGCTGAGAGCACCTCGTTAGCACGATCGGGCGGGTCCGTGGCTGCGTCAAGCTCGTCCAGTTCGCCGCTTGGTGGCGTGGTCATCTCCATCACCTGCTCAACCAAAGGCGGAGGCCTGCGAGCTTCGGAAGGTGGCGTGGTCACTTCAAATTCAGGTAAATCACCAAGGCTGGCCTCGAGTGCATTCATGCCCGCGTCGAGATCATTGGCGATGGACTGAGCTTCGGCCTCTAACGAAGCGATTGGTGGCTCTTCATCATCGATCACCGGCGGTACCTCACCGTCCTCAGCCAGTTCTGTAACGGCCTCGGGAGCACCGCTCATCAACTCGGCAAATTGCGAGGTCGAAGGCATATCATCAAAGCCGAGCTCTTCACCCGCTTCCGCAAAGGGCGAGCCATGATCAAGAGCTTGAGGCACTGCGCTGATCGCTTCTAGGGCCTCTTCGTTAAGCGGCAGCGCCAAGCTCGACTCTAGCGCTTCAAACGGCGCCGCTTCGTCGAGCCCGTCGAGGGTCGTTGCTGTGGTCGGTGAACTCGCCAGCATGGTCTCGATCAAACTGCGAAACTCTCGCCCCACCCAAGGCTTACGCACCACTTCGCAGGGCCCTAGTCGGCTCTGAATTTCCGCCGCCAATTCCTTCATGACACCAACGGCTATGACCAGACGAAGTTGCGGTGAAGCGCTGCGCAGACCGCTGACGATACCCGGTAACTGGGCACCCAAATCGCCGCTGACGACCGCCAACTCCCAAGGCCCGGGCATTGCCGCAGCCTCGGCGGCGTCCGTCAAAGCGGTGATCTCCGCTAGGTCGCTCAAAGTAAGACGCACCGTTTGATGAACGATGCGCGACGAGTCGATTACAAGAATTCTCGCTGACATAGACCCTCGATTTATGCGATGCGCGGCTACGCACTTAGCGTTTGGAAATGCAGGCTTTGAGAGCATTTGTCACCCTACTGCCCATGATGGCCTGCGCGACGGCGCCAATTAGCGACCCGAATTGGACCCAGATAGCCTTTGCTGCGGGGGATAAGACCGAGGCTCAGCGCGGCCTTGACCAACTTAGCAAGGCACAACCCTTAGACGCGTATCGGCTGGCCATGCGCATGGGTCTACGCTCCAGTGCAAGCGGTCCTGCGGTCGCTTTAGCCGGCGAAATTGCACAGGCCAGCGCCGACCGAGCCGAATCGCTGGGCAAGAACAACCCGCAATTACGGCGAGCCGCGATCTACCGTTTGCTGCAACTTGAAAACCCAGCGGCCGCAGCGCGCATCGCTGAGCATGCCAGCATGCAAGGACTCATCGCCCGAGTCGCCGGCGATGAAGAGAAGGCGAGACAGGCGCTACTCATCGCGGCGAACGAGGCCTTGCCTCCTTTGTGGGCACTGCGCGCAACACGCCGCGCCCAAGACTTAGCGGAACCAACCCCCAGCCCCGAAGCGCTCTCTGCATGGCAGGCTTTAAGCGCCCTCAAAGCGCCGGGTGAGGCAATTAAGCGCGCTGCTTTAGCACCCAAATCGGATTGCTTGGCGGCTGTCGTAACCGGGCTTGCCCACGAAGAGATCGGGCGCCCTGTAGCCTCGGCCGAGGCTTTTGGTAGCAGCGATTGCCTGCAAGCGAAAATCCACCAAGCGCGTGTGTTGGCGCGGCTAAAACCGGCGGCCGCTCGCCAGGCGCTGCTCGAATTAAGCCAGCAAGCACCGCTCAACCTCAGTCTGCTCAGTGCGCTGCGCCGCTTGCACCCTGCCGCCTCGGCCGAAGGACAGCAGGCTCTAAGACGCCAAGTGGCCTGGCATCCCGAAGACCATTACGCGCTGCGCGAACGACTAACCCAACTCGAAAGGGATAAGGAATGGGCTCAGGCCCACCGTCTCAGCGAGCGCTCGTTACGCATGAATTACAGCGACGATTTGCATCTCTTGAGTCTGCGTTATTTGGCG
>JAPKCE010000674.1 GCA_028823075.1 Myxococcota bacterium | reverse complement strand
CTGATCACGACAGAGTCGAACCGCATCGGCCTCGGCTAGCCCCTTCTCACAAAGAACAGCGACTTGCGCCCGCAAAGCCTCGGGAACCAAAGGGCCCGCCACCGGTTTGGCCTGGCGCTGTTTCGCTTTGACCGCAGGTTTCGCCGGCTCTTTTTGAGCAAAGGAGTCGCGCAGGGAAACGATTCGATTAAAAACAAGTTCTGAGTCGGCCGGATCACGGTAAAAATAACCGGTGCGCTCAAACTGAAAGCGCTCGCCGAGCTTACAAGCGGCAGCATGAGGCTCGACAAACGCTCCCTCGATCACCCTCAGCGAATCCGGGTTGAGTTCTTTGCGGTAATCCGAAGCCGTATCAGCACCGGGCAATTCACTTAGAAACAAAGGGTTGATCAGGCGGAGCTTGGCTGGGACCGCATCCGCGGCGTTTAGCCAGTGGATCGTTCCGTGCACCTTACGCCCTTTAGGCGCAGCGTTCAAAGTGTCTAAGTCGGCGCGAGCACGCAACTCGGTCACCTGCCCTTTGGCATCACGAATCACCTCGTCGCAGCGCACAACCCATCCGTAGCGCAACCGGACTTCGGCCCCCGCCGCCAGACGACGCCAACCTTTGGGCGGCTCGGCAGAAAAATCGCTGCGTTCGATGAGTAGATTTGCTCCGAGGCATAGGCTTCGACACTCGTTCTGAGGCAGATCATGCGGCCAAAGGTCGGCTTGGATTAACGTGTTCTTCGAGACGTTCGTCAGTGTAAGTTTAATGGGATCGAGTACCGCCATAACCCGTGGCGCCGTGCTATTGAGTACGTCGCGCATGGCGAATTCGAACTTACCCCAATCCACCAAAGAGTTAGCCTTAGCCACGCCGATCATGGCGCAGAACTGACGCAGCGCCTTGGCGGGAACACCGCGCCGACGAATCCCAGCAAGGCTCGGCATGCGCGGGTCATCCCAGCCCCAAACATGCCCTTCTTGAACCAAATCGATCAGCTTGCGCTTGGACAGAACCGTGTTGGGTAGAGCGAGGCGCGCCATTTCATACTGTTTCGGCTTATGCGGCACCGGAAGCGCAGCGATAAACCAATCGTAAAGCTCGCGATTGTTTTGAAATTCAAGGGTGCAGATGGAATGAGTAACGCCCTCGATGGCGTCTTCAAGGCAATGCGCGAAGTCGTACATGGGGTAAATGCACCAGGTATCACCGGTGCGATGGTGGGTCTCTTTAAGGATGCGGTAAAGCAGCGGATCACGCATCAAAATATTGGGTGATTCGAGGTCGACTTTGGCGCGTAGGACGCATTCCCCTTCGCTGTATTCGCCCCTCTTCATCTTTTCAAAAGCAGCGATATTTTCCGCCGCGCTGAGGTCACGGTAAACACTTGCACGACCCGGCTGGCTAATGCTGCCGCGCATCTCCCGCAAGTCCTCAACACTAGAGAAGTCGACATAGGCCAAACCGCGCTCGATGAGCGATTGCGCCCAGGCTGCCATCTGCTCAAAATAGTCGGAGGCGAAGCGTACCTCGCCGCTCCACTCAAAGCCGAGCCAACGGACGTCATCTTTAATGGAATCGACGTACTCAACGTCT
>JAPKCE010000673.1 GCA_028823075.1 Myxococcota bacterium | reverse complement strand
CCGACCACGACCTGCTCGAGTTCGGCCGTGGCGTCATCGGCTGTCGCTGTGCCACCTTCGTCGCCAGCATCGCCATCGCTGCTGCCGAAGAGATCGGCCATATCATCGCCACTAGTCGCCTTATCGACTTTGGCCCTCACCGCTTCGCCTTTAGCTTTTAACATGCGAACGAGAGGACCGGTGCGTTTGTCGGTGGACGAGAGTAAGCCCTGTTGCGCCTCGATCAATTGATCTTTGTAACGGCTCATCAGCACTTTAACTCGGGCATCTCGCCAGGCTCCCTTGAGTAGGCCTGCGAGGCCTTTGAGCTTGGCCAACCGCGGCGGCAACGAACTACCCATCTTAAACTCAGGGGAACGCGAGATGTGCAAAGTCGCTTCGATATAGTCCTCGATAGCCGCGGGGTGCTCGACCACGAAGCGCTTGGCCCGGTTGAGAACACGGTTCGGCAAATAGCGCTCGCGATAGCTTGAAAGCTTGCTGATAAGGTCTTTTCGCATGCCTTTATAAACCGGAGACTTTAGCGGCTCGGCGCCGTATTCGGCGGTCTCCGACCAACCCATGCCATTGAACAGCAACATGAGGGTGAAAAGGCGCTCATCAGCGCGTACTTCGACCGACTCGTCGCTGAACAAGGAATCGACGGGCGCGGCCATCGCATGTTGAGCGCCAAAGGCGATGAGCAAAAGGGCGAAGAGGGGCTGTTTAGCCATGGGCACCTCCAAGGGCGGCGCTGTGACATGTTTGCCCAAGCGCAGCAATCAGAACTGGGAACGATGTTTGGGCAGATAACATTCGGCCCGCATCCAAAACTCTGAGTTTAGCGCCGCTTGGGATCGAAGCGGCAATGTTGATTCTGACAAAGCAGCATGAGTCGCGCGGGGGCCTTCGGGGCGCTTAGCCGTTCAGGCAAAACTTCTTGATTATCGATGGTGATCTCAATCTTGTCGCGCACCTGGCGCAGGTTAATACGTGCCGGTGTCACGACGGGCCGGCCAAGACCGCAGGGTCGCGAGCCCTCGGCTTCAAAGACATAGCAGTCGCCGTTGCCGTCAATGCCCACCCATGAGCGCCGCTCGCCGTGGGTAAAGCCTACCGCTACCCAACGATCGGCGTTGCCGAGTTTACTCTGCCGAAGCGCCGAATCACCCTCGAGGCTCCATTCGACTCGCATCTCCATGTTAAGCTTGCCCAAACTCAACTCCCGCCCCTGCGCGAAAGCGGGCTGGCTTTGTGCCACGGTCGCTCGCCCGGCGACTCCAGGGTGGTCGAGAAAACGATCCTCACGCGACCACAGGCCACCGCTGAGTTGGGGGTAGTCCGGGGCCAGGCTATGCGGCGAAATACTCCGGACATCGGCCCCATCGAGCAGCCAGACTGTGCCCGCAGCAGGTTCGGGGTTAGAACTTCCAAACAACCATGCACCGAGCAACAAACCGCAGATCAGCGGCGCCCCGACGAGCAACCAAAGTGGATAGCGGTCGGTCAGAGATGAGGCCTTGGCTTGACTCCTGAGTACGGGGGTCTGAACGGCGACTGGCCGCTCGACTTCAGGCTCCACATGCGGCGCTTCTTCAACTTCGTTTA
>JAPKCE010000672.1 GCA_028823075.1 Myxococcota bacterium | reverse complement strand
AGCGATATCCACCGAGGGGGATAAAGGCACCTCTTTGGTATGAACCTTGAGGATGGCTTCGCGGCCCTTGAGGTCGGGAAGAGGGACCGTCACCCGCCGGTCGAAACGCCCGGGGCGAAGAAGCGCTGGGTCGAGCACATCCGGGCGGTTGGTGCCGGCGATGATGATAATGCCCTCGTTAGATTCAAAGCCGTCCATCTCGACGAGCAACTGGTTAAGCGTCTGCTCGCGCTCATCATGCCCACCGCCCATACCGGCGCCGCGATGGCGACCCACCGCATCGATCTCATCGATAAACACAATGCAGGGGGCATGTTTTTTGGCTTGTTCAAAAAGGTCGCGAACGCGTGAGGCGCCGACACCAACGAACATTTCGACGAAATCCGAACCGGAAATAGTGAAAAATGGCACGCCCGCTTCGCCAGCGACCGCTTTGGCGAGCAAAGTTTTACCCGTGCCGGGTGAGCCCATCAACAAAACACCTTTGGGCAGTTTGCCGCCCAAACGGGTGAACTTTTTGGGGTCGCGCAGGAAATGCACCACCTCTGCGAGTTCCTGTTTTGCCTCGTCGCAACCGGCAACATCATTGAAATTATGTGTGTTCTGGTCGTCGGTGAGCATGCGAGCCTTGTTTTTACCGAAACTCATGGCCTTACCGCTACCCGACTGCAGATTGCGTAGAAACATGAACAAGAAGCCGAGCAGCAACAGAGTCGGCAGCCAAGACACTAAAAATGTTTGTAAAAATCCCGGTTCTTGAGCCTTTTTCAAGTTAACCTGCATGCCCTTATGAGCGAGCATCACCTCGTCGACGAACTTTTCAGTCACCGGCCCAGAGGACACTAAGATCTCGCCACCCTGCTCGAGCTCCAAACGCCAATCCATACCCTCGACAGTGAGCACGGCGAGAGCATCGCCGCTCTCGTCAAGCTCGTGAATGGTTTCCATCAACTTGGAAAAGCTAACCTCGCGCCCTTCATCAGGCCGCACCGACCGCAGCGACAAAAGAAGAAAAATCGATCCCAGGGCGATGGCCCAAACCGCTAAGCTGCGGTAATTCGAACGCATGACAACTCCTAACTCGTATCCAAGGCGACGCAACTGGCGCGCTGCCTCTACCCTTAAGAGTTAAGCAGCAACTGACCATGCCGCAAGTGAATGACTCGGTTTGCGAGGGAAAAACTTCGCGGCTTGCTGCTGTCATGAGCCGCTACTCTCACCACTTCGGCGACAAAACGGCTGCGCGGACGAGCCTGCGGTAAGAGCAAGCCTAGGCGGGCGCGCACCTGAGCAAAGCGTAAGCCGGGAGGCAACTCGTGCAGAGGGAGCAGGCAGCTTTCCAAGCGTAACGCTTGAACCCGTGCGCCGAGCGCTGCAGCCGCATCGGCGATTTCACCCTTTGCATCGAGTTCTGCGAGAAGCCCTGAGTGGCGTAACCACACGCGATCAAAACGCGTCTCGGCGTTCATCGGGTCAACATAGCCGCCCTCGCCAAAATTCCCGAGTTCAGCCCGCCAAACCTTCAACAATGGCCGCCTGAACTGGCCTCTGGCCTCGGGCATCGTCTTCCAATACTGTGGCGCAGCCCCGGC
>JAPKCE010000077.1 GCA_028823075.1 Myxococcota bacterium | reverse complement strand
CCAGGCAGCCTGGTCGAAAAGTACCTTTGCTACCTCGAGATAGACTTCGCGCTGATAGGTTCTTTCGCCGACAGCGGCGAACATCTGCTCAAGCCTGTCGATGGCCGGCACCTCCGGAACGCTCGTTCCAGCTGCATCGTACTCGTCCATTAATTCAGCCTGCTTCTCGTCCCAGGCTTCATCCTGAGCGATAACCGCAGAACAACTCGCTAAGTCTTCGCCTGTCGCTGGGCGGCCCCAGCCCTGCTCCACCGCGGCGACGGCAACGTATTGCACGGCCTCCCGACGCAAGTCGGAACCGCTTTGACCTGTCTCCTCAGCTTTCTTATCCGAAAAATCAATGAGCTCCATGAAGCGCTTATAGGCCGCGTCAAACCGGTCGAGCCGGTAATGGGTCCAAGCAACCTTGTACAAAGCCTTGTCATACCAGGAAGATTCCGGATTATTGAGTACCTGACGATAAGCGTCGAGCGCCTCGCATAGACGGTCTTCGGTAAAGTGGTTCTCGCCGATTCGCAGCCAAACCTCAGGCACAAAATTACTGTCAGGAAAATTCGTCACCAACTGCTCGTAATTAGTGAGACTGCGCTCAAACTCGCCTGTCTCCTCCAAGCAGAAGGCCAAGAGATACTGAACGCCGTCATTACGCTCAAACTTCGGAAAACGCTTCAGGATTGTATCGTAGAGCTTGATTGTCCTCGCCAGATCGAGCGTCGGAGCATCAGGCTCTTTACCAATTTTCTTAGCTTCAAAAAGTTCCAACTGCACCGAGAACTCTTCGTCGGCGGCGTTGTAGGCATATTTAGCCTCTTCAAAATATAACTCCGCCAAACGAAACATCGCCTGGGGCGAATACTCGTTGTCGTACGGGTAACGCTGCACGAAGTTTTCAAAGGCTTTAATAGCGCTCTTTCGTTGCTCTGCCTCGCGGCGCTCGAGATCGACGATTCGCTGTTCGAAGTCGATATCAACGCGCCGCATCCGAGCATCTCGGGCACGATTGATGGTGGCCAAAATTTCAGCGTCAAACTGTTGAGCTATTTTTTGAAAGCGCTCGACTGTTTCGCCAAATTCTTTTTTCGCTTGTTCTTTGGCTAGCTGCTCCGGGCTTTTCTTAGCCGCCTCAGCTACAGCCGCACCCGCCTCGGGAGGGTCATCGAGCAAAGGTTCAGCGGCTTTAGCTGGTTGACTTCCGGCAGAAGCGTCGCCTGGCTGGCTATCTTGAGCTGCCACCGACACCGCCGCCAGCAGCCCCAAAACAAGCATTGCGAAACGTTTCACTGACCCGCTCCCTGACTACCGAGCGCTTCGTCGAATTGCTCGCGAATGCGCCCCATCTCGCGTTCTTTCGCACGTCCGAGTTTGGTAATCCCCTTGGTCTCGTTCTCTTTTTGCTCCCAAGCGACATCGATTTTCCCGACATCGGCGTTACGAATAATTCCGTAAAACTTCTGGCTGACGTTACTTAGGGTTTCTTTAACCGCGCCTTTGGCACTCACCTCGGCACTGAGCGCCAACTCCTTTTCCTCGGCACGCAAAGCCTCAAGCTGGGCCTGTTCGATCAGAACCCGACCACGCAAACTTCCGGCCTCACTTGCGACGATACTCTCGAGTTCACGCAGCACCTGGTCGAGCTGATTCTGAGACCCGGTCACTCGACTGCGAATCGCCTCGACCCGGCGGGCATCCGAGGCGTTTTCACCGGTCAGTTTACCGCGTAACAACCTCGAAGCACTGCGCTCGGCTGCGAGCGCCTGACGAAACTCGGCACGCAGCGCAAACTCTTCGCTACCAGCGCCAGCTCCGATTCCGGACTCTTCGTTTTCAATTCCTAATTTCAGACGCTGAGCGATACGCTCCATGTCGATGATCATATCACGAATCACAGGGACATTGATCTGGAAAAACCCGAGTTCCTCGCTGTTTAGACTACCTTTTTTGCGCCGTTCAGCGACGTAGTTATCAACGGCTGCTACGGTCGATCGAAAACCTTTTAGCTCGAGCGTCAAACGAAACAAACGCCGCTTGAGATCAAGGAGGCGGCGGCTTAGTCCGCTGATACGTTCGTTTCGGTCCTTCACGGTTGGAGGTAGCTTTTCAACCCTCTGCTGAAGAGTCAGACGCTCGTTGCGAAGACGAGCCAGGCCTTTGGTGTCTAAACCCTCAGCCTGCAAAATGCGGGTCTCTAGGTCGAGCAAGCGGCGCTCACAATCGGAGGCCAGGGCACTCACCTCGATAGCGCGACCCTGCTGATCAGCGAGGGTTGGGAACATGTTGATGCGTCGGTCGCCATCGATGCGGCTCAAAATCTTTTCAACCAACGCGTCAGCTTCGGAGAGGTCTTTCTCGCCGCGATTCAATTCTTTGAACAGGCGAAAGGCAGTTTTGAGGCTATCGTCCCCCTTTGCCCAGTCCACGGCGATGGGCGGCAGAACGCTTTCAGCGGATAGCTGATCGATGCCGGTAGCGATAATTTCGCGAAAATAACGCATCGGGTCGCCATGCTCGCGAATGATGCGGCGCAACTCGCTGTGACCCGGCTCATAGTCCTTAACAACCTGATCAAACGACTTTTCCGCTAGGCCGTATTGCTTGAGCCTCAAATGCAAATTGCCCAGAAGTACTTTTGCCTCGGGTACAACCGGCGAATGAGGGTTGCTCGCGAGCAGCACCTCGACCGCTCTAATCGCCTTTTTGTAGTCGTTATGCTTGTCCTCATCGAGCTTTTGCGAATCGGCACTTTTGACATACGCCCAAGTGATCTCGAACAACATTTCGTCGAAACGAGGGGAACGGTGATCGATGCTCTGATAAGCGTCGATGCTGGCACCGATCTCGCCGAGTTCGTAGTAGATGCGACCGCGCGCTAAATGAGTAAGCTCGCGAATCTCTTTTTGAACCTGGGTCGATGGAACAAACTTAAGCAGCGAATCGAAGGTGTCGGCTGATTCCTGGAGTTTACCAAGGGCAGCCAAGGCGACACCGCTGGCGTATAGCGCCTGATGCCGAAAGGGCCCCTGTGCCGCCGGACGGCGCAAGCGCTCGATAGCACCCGAATAGTCGCCACCCTGAATCAAAGCTTTAGCATAATAATAATCGACCTGAGGCGGTATACGCCCGCCACTAACCGCCTTGTAAGCCTCGAATGCCTTACCAACCTCGTCGAACTCACCACGGGAGCCGGCGATCTCAATCAAACGCAAAATGCTAGGCGTAAGGTGACGAGATGTTCCGGCCGTAACAAGACGCTTAAAATAGATGCGCGCTGCGGACCGGTTGCTGTCTTGAAACAAAGACTCTGCTAAAAAGTAAACGGCGTCGCTGTAGCGGGGGTCGGCTTTCAAGACCGGATCTTCAACCAGGTCAAAAAGAACAACGGCGGCGTTGCGGTAATCTTTGAGCAAGTACAGGACCTCGCCATTCTCAAGACGAGCTTTACGACCGCGCTCCTCAACACCTACCGACTTCTGACGAAACTGCTGCTCGATAAACTTGGCGCGCCCAACGACATCGTCGGCGATATCCGACGCCCCTTGCAAACCTTCTTTGATAGAAGGCTCGGCGAGAGCGACTGTGCCAGGCGCAACGATGAAAGTAGCGAGCAGAAGCCCCGAATAACGCAGCATCTCGGGTCAGTTCCCCTTGGCTACCGGCTGGTCGCTCTTCTGTTCGGTGCGCGCCTGGGCGGTATCCTTCATAACATCAACATCGTAGCGAACGGTTGGCCGCTCGCGCAAATCCGTGGTGATACCGCCGCGCTCATAGCCCACCACTTTGATTTCGGTGAACTTACCCTCTTCAGCGGAAAAGGTGTAACTTGAACGGATCTTGAAACGGTACCCGCGAAGGTACGAAAAGATACCAAAGCCGTTACCCGAATACACGAGGTTCACCGACAGTTGATGGTTACCGGGCACGATTTGGCCCTGAAACAGTTCGATCTCCTCGGCTTTTCCGAGGCTACCATCGAGATTAGACATTTGTTTAAGCGGAGCGCCGTCTAGAAAGTAATGAGCTTCCTGCAGTAGGAAGCTGGAGCCCATCTCATTGCGATGGACCAAAAGTGCTCGGGCGCCACTGACCACGCCGTGCATCACGGCTTCCTGCAAGCGAACAAGACGTGCCTTGCTCTGATAAATACGCATTTTCAACTGGTTCACGCGCTCTTCCAAGTCGCGAACGCGTAGATCGTAAGCTTCGTCGTTAACTGCTTCAGGAGCTTCTTCATCCTCTTCGGGCGCTGGCTCCTCGGCAACTGAAACCTCGGCTGTTTCAGAGGCAGCCTCGCTGGCAGGCGACACACTTTCGTCGGCACTTTGGGCAGAAGCTGAAGCTGAAGCCGTCAACAAGCCAAAGGCGAGCGCTGTATATACCACTCGATTCATCCGTTTCTCCCCACCTTGCACGTCGTACCGCGCAGGTAACAAAGGCTCCCATAGCCCGTCAAACATGTATAGTAGCGAAAAGCCTAAGAGAACAGATTCTCGATCTCTTCGTCGCTGATCGGTGCTTTTGTCTGATGACCCGAATCGACTACCATCAACAACGTTAATCGAGCGACTAGAGAATCTAAGCGCCAACGCACAACACCAAGGGTCGTACGCACATCAAAAACCACCGCCAAGAAGAAGCCGGGCTGCACTGATGCCGTCAACAATTGCACGTCACCGAGAATCACGTGCAGACGGTCGACCTGATCCCGCCCGAGCGGACGCATTAAGCCCTGAGCACTCGCCAACAAACCGGCCAACGAGGCCGCGAAGCGACGCGGGTCCACGCGAAACAGATCCCCGCTTATGGCCAGCGATGCGCCCGACCGGTCAGACAGTTGCACGGCGACCGCCTGAGCGTCGCGAGTAAAAGCGTCGAGCGCTTCTTGTATCTGTAATTGGGCATGGTCGGAACTCATCTTTAGCCTTCCGTCGCCGCTCCCGTTTAGCTGGTACTGGAGGTGGGACTCGAACCCACACGTTGTCTCCAACGCCGGATTTTGAATCCGGTGCGTCTACCGATTCCGCCACTCCAGCCTGTACGGCTCACCCCAGCCCTGTGCTCAATTATCCACCCTTGGGCAAGTCTTCTGTGAGCGGATCCTCCGACGCCTCGGGTAACCCCTCGGGTGCCACGGCCTCTCCCCGGTTTCGGCGCTCTTCTTTTCCGCCAAAAAGGAACACCAAAATACCACCGCAAACGATGGCAGAATCGGCAATATTGAAAGTCGGAAACGTCCAAGAAGGGTCACGGCTTCGCAGGTGCCAGTCAATGAAGTCAACGACATAGCCCATGGAGACCCGGTCGATAAGGTTACCGATCGCACCACCTAATATGAGACCCAAACTGATCTGCATGATCTTAGCATCGGGGCCCAACCGCTTTAGCCAAACGATCACGCCAACGATCGCGGCCAAACTAATGATGATGAGCAGAGGCATGCGCACAGCACCAGGAATCGACTGGGTCAAACTGAAGGCAGCGGCGCGATTCTCGGCGTAACGAAACCAAAACCAGGAGTCGATGACCTTAATGAAGCCCTCTGGTGTCCGGGCCCAACCATATAAAGCCCAAGGCTCGGCTCGGCTCAAAGCCTCCATAGCCCAAGCTTTACTCCACTGATCAAGAGCCGCGATAACAACTAAAATGGCGGCAGGCCGGGCGTAAATAGCGCGCATCGTAGTCATCATTATCCCTCGACCGGCTGAACACCAGGGCGACCATGGCATTGCTTATATTTCTTTTCTGAACCGCAGGGGCATGGGGAGTTACGACCAACCTTAGGTTGATCGCGGCGCACGGTCCCCTCTTCACTTCCACCGGCCACTCGACCGGTAAAGGCCGCCTGCTTACGCGCTCGCCGAGTGCCGCGCTGCGCCGAACTCAGCGATGCACGACGTTGATCTTCCATCATGGTTCGGGCGCGAGCGCGACGCTCCGCTTCTTGCCTCGCAACCGACTCTTCATCGACTAGGGAGACACGAAACAGTTGCGTCAAAGCATCCCGCGTAACGTTCTCAAGCATTGCGATAAAGAGGGTAAACCCCTCGCGTCGATACTCATGACGCGGGTCTTTTTGCCCGTAACCTCGAAGGTAGATCCCCTCTTTGAGGTGATCCATCTGGGTGAGGTGAGCTTTCCAGTGATGATCGATACTGCGCAGATAAAATGTCTGGGCGAGTTGGTCGTAGGTCTCGTCACCAAACTCGATCCGGCGACGATCGTTCTGGCGTGTAACGGCGCTATAAACATGGTTGCCCAGCTCCATCTGATAAGCCTCGTTATCAGGAACATCACCGCGCCGAATGCCGCCGGTGCTGACCGGTAGGTCGAAGAGCTTGAAAGTCTCAGCCTCGAGGCTTTCGAAAGCCCAATCCGATGAAGGAACCGCTAAGGGGCAAAAGCGCGCAACCAGTCCGACGACGATTCGCTCCATACCGTCCCCGACCCGCTTTTTAAACCCTTCACCGGCAAGGATCTCTCGCCGGAAAGCGTACAAAGTCGTACGCTGCTGGTTCATCACGTTGTCCATCTCGAGGACATTTTTGCGGATACCAAAGTTGTAAGCTTCGACGCGCTTTTGCGCCCCTTCGATCTGCTTGCTGACCAAACGAGAATCGATAACATCGTCGGGCTTCATGCCACCCCAACGCTCCATCATTCCCTGCAGCTTTTCGCCGGCAAAACGACGCATGAGATCATCTTCAAGACTGAGGAAGAACTGAGAAGACCCGGGGTCTCCCTGACGCCCCGAACGCCCACGAAGCTGGTTGTCAATACGCCTGCTTTCATGGCGCTCTGACCCCAGAATATGAAGCCCGCCAGCGGCCAGGACCTGCTCTTTATCACCGGCCATCTCGGACTCTGCTTTAGTCAACTCAACAGCGTACTCCGCAACCAAGCCTTCGATAAACTCGAGCGCTTGATCATGCAGGTTCTGATCGCGCTCTTCCGGGTAATCCGCTTCGGCCACAGCCTTCGCGTCAATCAATTCGGGGCGACCGCTCATCCACTTAAAGGTCTCGCCCGTGGCATCCTGGTTTCTAGCCTTAATGACACATTCACGTGCCAAAAACTCAGGATTGCCGCCGAGCAAAATATCGGTGCCACGGCCGGCCATATTGGTGGCGATGGTCACCGCGCCTAAACGCCCTGCCTGGGCGACAATCTGGCTTTCTTTGGTGTGCTGTTTGGCGTTGAGCACGGTGTGCTCGAGCGAACGGCGCGCAAGATACCGACTTAGAACCTCGGAGCGTTCGACCGAGGCCGTGCCCACCAACACAGGTTGACCTAGCTTTTTCCGGCGCTCAATATCGTCGCAGATCGCTTCGAATTTAGCGCGCTCACTCAGGTAGATGAGGTCGGGTTCGTCAAATCGAGCGATCGGACGATTCGTGGGCACAATCACCACATCCATACCGTAAACGCTCAAGAACTCTTCGCGTTCCGTCTCAGCCGTACCGGTCATGCCCGAAAGCTTCTCGTACATGCGAAAGTAATTCTGGAAGGTGATGGTCGCCAGGGTGTGGTTTTCACGCTGGATACTGACGCCCTCTTTAGCCTCAACCGCCTGATGCAAACCGTCGCTCCAACGACGTCCATCCATCAAACGACCGGTGAACTCATCGACGATGACCACCTCGCCGCCGGTGACGACGTAATCGACATCGCGACGGTAAACCGCATGAGCGCGCAGAGCTTGATTCAGATGATGGACGGTCTCGATATGCTCCATATCGTAGAGGTTCGGGACATTGACCATCTCCTCGACGCGGTGAACACCTTGCTCG